>JAABRB010000233.1 GCA_011391185.1 Betaproteobacteria bacterium | reverse complement strand
GACCTCCTTTCACGCGACGCAGCACCCAGCGGGCGATATCGAACGTGTCGCGCCCGACGTCGGATACGGCGACGAGCAGCCCCATCAGCACGAAGAGCGGCACCACGCCGAAGAAGTAATTCCTCAGGTACTCGGTCGAGCTGCGCGACAGCACCCGCATGCCGAGCTCCGCGTCGCCGCGGATCATCCAGATGCCGACGAACCCGAGCACGATCATCACCACGCCGATCGGCATGCCGGCATAGATGAACACCAGCAGCCCGGCGATCGTGAAAATTCCGACCTGAACGTTGGAGAGGCCGCTGCCAATGATGAGCCATGCGGTTGCGACGAGGGCGATGAACAGCACGAACGCCGGCCAGCCGCGACGATGCTCGGGCAAGGGCCGGGCGAAAGCGTCCCACACGCGCCGCACCGATTCGATCAGCAGGATCGCGAACTCGATCGCGGTGACCGCCGCGCCGAACACGATCACGGCCAGGAACGGCCAGATGATGAAAGTGAAATCCCCTGGCGTGCCGGTGATCTCGCTTGTCGTCCAGGCCCGCTCGAGCTTGGGATAGGTGCCGAAGGTGATTATCGCGAACACCGCCGCCCCGAGCAGGTTGTACAGTGAATCGAAGAAGAAACCGGCGGCAGGGCGAGTCGCTTCAAGGCGCTCGATCAGGATGTCGGCGCGGGTGAACCGTCCGACATGCAAGGTGTTCGCGAACTGCAGGAAGACCGCGGTGACGATAGAGTAGCCCACCATCTCCGCCACGCCGCGGATCGGGGCATTGAACACGTACCGGCCGACGACGTCCGCGCAGATGAGGAACATCAGGCAGAAGACCCAGAACGTGCCGACACTGTTCATGCCGAGCGTGAGGCCGTTGAAGCCTCTCGCGACGGACGCGAGAAACCCTGCCGGCCGTTTGCCGGCCGGCGCCGCGTGGGGCGGGATCATGATCGGACTGTAGCGTACCGGCGGGCAGGAGTTGCCCGCCGGTCAGGGTGCGTCGATCAGAGGCCCTTGTCCCATTCGCGCAGCGGCTTCGCACCGTTCTTGCGCGCTTCCTCCATGAAGATCTTCAGCACCTGGCGTCCGGGCTCGCCATTGCGCTGGACCCATTCGGCGCCCATGTCCGGAAGCGCGTTCGCCCACTTCTGGCGTTCCGCCTCCGGGAGCTCCGAGATCTTGACGTTCGGCATCTTGGCGAGCGCCGTCCAGGCGCCCGCCTCGCGCTGGGCGATGATGCTATTTGTCATATCGGCGTATTCTCGGCCGAGCCCCTTGAACAGCACCTTCATGTGCGGCGGCAGCTTGTCCCAGGTGTCCTTGTTCATCGCCAGGGCGCCCGCGAACACCGCGCCGGTGTCGACCTTGGTGATGTAGGGCGCCACCTCGTGCAGCTTGAATGGCAGCACGCCGGTGATCAGGATGAGCGCACCGTCCGCCACGCCGGTCTGCAGCATGTTGTAGAAGCCCGGCAGCCCGGCGTCGACGGAGACCGCGCCCGACCCTTGCAGGCGGCTCGCGATCGCGCCCGGCGCGATCAGCTTCTTGCCCTTGAGGTCCTCGAACTTCGTGACCGGGAACTTGGTGACCAGATGGTAGGTGTCGGCAGCCTCCGATCCGAGGTAGACCGTGTTGTGCTTGGTCCATTCCGCGGCGAAGGCCGGAACCGTTTCGATCAGCTTGTCCTGGATCTTTGACATGTTGCGGAAGTCACCCGTCACGAAGGGCATGTAGTAGGCGACGTTCTGCAATGGCTGCTTCGCCGGCTCCCAGAGCGATCCGACCCAGCCGATGTCGGCGAGCCCGTCGCCCACACCCTCGAGCGTGTTGTTGAAGTCGTAGAGTGCGCCCGCGTAGGCCTCGGTCCAGATGATCCGGTCCGGTATGCCGACCTGCTGGAGAATCTTGTTCGAGTCCGGGACGATCAGTACTTTCAGCGGAATCGTCCACGGCAGCACGGGCGGATGGCTCGAGCCAATGGTCATCTTGTAGTCTGCTGCGCCGGCCGGAATTGCCGCCAAGGCCAGGGTCACAGCCATAGCCACGATTCCCGTGGATAAACGTGTCGTTCTGATCATGCTCGCCTCCTCCTTCGTTGAATGGATGTTCGCCCGATCACCGTCTGATCGCGCTTTCAAACACAATCTCTCGCCTAGTGTCCCGAATCAGGGATTCGTTGAACAAGTTCTCAGGTGGAACTGCCCTATCCATGATCGACGAGTACGCCGAAGGCAAGGGAAAACCGCTCGGTTCGCCGTCAGGCTAGGCGCGCGACGCAGCCAAGACTGGCCGTCTTGGCAAGGAGCGGAACGACGCCTGGCGGCGAACTGGGCGGTTTTCTTCAGCGAATTTCTGATTCGGGACACTAGCCTGCTTCCACCATCGAGTATCTTTCATCGGCGGCGAGGCACGCCGCCTCGGGCAGGCCGAGCTCGCGCCGCACGATGTTGGTGCCTTGCACGATCGAGACCATCTTGTGGAAGGCGTGGCGGCGGCTCATGCCCTCGCGGCCCATGCCGCAGTCCGTCGCGACGACCAATCGCTCCGCAGGAACGTATTTCAACGCCTGGCGGATCGTATCCGCCACCTTGGCGGGCGTCTCGACCTGCAGCGTGTGGTGGTCGACCACGCCGATCGCGACCTTGTGTTCCTTGATGCCCTTGCCGATCGCCTCGAGATCCATCCCGCCCGTGCTGCAGCACTCGAAGGTGATGACGTCGGCGTCGACGCGGTTGAGGGGCGCTATGGCCGGCGCGTAGCTCGGCTGCGTGTCGAAGATGCGCTGCCCCGCGGGATTGCCCCAGCACGTGTGGCACCACACCTCGGTCTTGCCACGCAAGCCCCGCACCGTGTTGTTGAACACTTCGACCATGAAATCGGGGTTGAGCACCTTGTCGACGAGCCCCTTCGCCGCCAGAAGATGGATCTGCGGCTCTTCCATCTGGATGACCGGACAACCGGCGTCGGCGAGCTCGTTCAGCTCCTCGTTCAGCGCGTCGCTGATCGCCATGATGGCTTTTTTCAGATCCTTGTAGTGGAAGTCGCGCACTGCCATGGCGACGAGTTCGGCGGTGATCGTGCCGAACTTGACCGGCCGCGTCGTCAGGCGCTGCGCCGCCTTCCAGATCGACGTGTACTGCAGGGTGCCGCGACCGACCGGACCGACGAGGTCCGGCATGATTCGCGCTTCGAGAATCTCGTGCAGGATGTGGCCGCGCTTGTGTGGCATGCCCGCGCGTCCGCCCTTGGCAGTGTACGCATAGGCACCGGAAAAACCGTCCATCCGCAGCGCCGGGTAGGAAAACCAGTTGTGGCCGCCCACGTCGGCGTCGAACCGGCAGTCGCCGTCGGTAAGAATGTCGAGCCCCGCGGTTTCCTGATCGCGCAGATAGGCGGATGCCGCGTCCAGGTACTGCTCGCGGTAGAACTTGTCGACCATCGCCTCGCGGAAATTCCGCCGTCCCAGGTTCTCCGTGTACCAGCTCGGCCGCGGCAGCGACCCGATGATGGTGGTGGGGAGGACGATCCCGGCCGTTGCGTTGTACATGAACTGCAGTCTCCTCGTGCGTTAGTGTCTCGCTCCGCCACCGGCATCCCGGACATGAGGGAATCGGAGGGCACGGTGCGGCGAAGCGGATCTTTGATGCGGCCGCGCTATCGACGCCGAGGCGCGCGAGGCTGCGTGCCGAGACACGTGGATCGGCCTCTTGCTTACGTCTCTCGTTTCAATCTCTTATGCGGCAAGCCTAGCATCGCTATCACGAGCCAGGCAATCACATCAATTCCCATCGGCACGTGCAGCGGTGCGCGAGTGACTCGCACCGCTTCTTTAGTGTGCCGCCCCGCATTCGTGGGGCGGGTCCCACTTGCTGGACCTTGACCGATGTCCGCTTGGGCAGACTTGTTGATCGGGAGCGGGGATTGATAGGGGGGCTCTGGCCCTGTCATCGGGTTTTTCCCGACATCAGTGAAATCAGCGAGAACGTCCGCCCCCGGGCAGGCGGTCGATGAACATTGATTCGCCGATCAATGCCGCGTTGACACCCCCTCTGCGCGGGTAGATAAGTTGCGAGTGCCTGCGGAGGCGGGCGGCCAGTGGGAGTGCGCGTGAACGCGACGGAACACCTTGATCGGGGAATCGCACACGACGCGCCGAATTCCGGCGGCGATCATGGACGACGGCGGGCGTTGCCTGAAACGCAGTCGCTACCCGCAGTTGCTCCGCGGAGAACTTCGGCCCCACGGTCAGGCCACTGTACCGCGTGTGGGCACGCCGGGCGCCGAGCGGATGAACTTCGCGCGTGGGCGAATCATGAATCCCTGTAGCCGCTGCTCGAGGATATGCGCGACCCACCCCGCCACGCGGCCGACCGCGAACAGACCGCTCGCCGTGCCGTCCGGGGCGCCGATCGCCCGGCTGAGGGTGACCAGTCCGGTCTCGACGCTCGGCAGCTGCGCGAACTCCAGTTTTATGCGGGCCATTGCTTCGAGCACGCTGCGCGCCGGCTGCGTGCGGCCGAATCCACGTGCCATCTCGATCATCATTTCGGCACGCGGATCGCCGCGTGGATACAGCGGGTGGCTGAATCCCGGAAGCTTCTCGGCAGACCCGAGCGACTTGCGCGCCGCACCGATCACGGCCTTGGTACCGGCTCCGGGCGCGAACAGCCGCTCCACGCGATCCGGTACGCCGCCGATCAGCGTGCCGGCGTGCACATTGAGGGCGGCACTGATGCAGGCGTGCAGATCGGCGCCGCCCGACGCGGCAATACGCGCCGCAAAGGTCGCGGGATTCAGCTCGTGATCGGCGACCAGCACGAGCATTGTGTTAAGCGCCTGCAGGCGGGATTCGTCCGCAGCAATGCCCAGAGCGCGCGCGAGCCCGCGCGCGACCGGCTCGCCATCCTCGACTTGGACATGCGTCCGGCGCGGGCCAAGCCAGCCGAAAACGCCCGCCAGGGTGCGTATCAGTCTGCGTGCGGAGATCACCGGTGTGCCGCCCGCGCGCAGCCGGTCGCCGAGGTTGCCTTCCAGAGCACCCATGGCCAGCACCGTGGCGGACAGGCGCTGCAGAACGTGCATTCCCGGGCCGAGTTGCGCCTGCGCCACGAGCAGCGCATCCGGAATGCCGGCGCCCCGCTCCGCGCACCAGCCGAGCGGCTCATCGAGCAGGCTTCCCGTCCAGAGGTACTCGGCAACGTTCTCGAATGTCCGGTTCGCGCGCGCGAGATCGATCGCAAGCCGGTCGCGATAGCGGGGGCCCCGCTCGGTGATCTCGGTTATGGCGGTGATGATCGCCGGCGCACCCCAGCGCATCGCGCTCGCTGCGGCAGGACCATGGCCCGACCGCGCCGCGCTGCGTGCGCGCATTTTCTCGACGTCTTCGCGCAGGTAATAGCTCGATCGGCCGACGGGCTGCGGAACGCGGCGGATGAACCCGCGGCTGACGTAGCAATAGAGCGTCTGCGGCTTGACGTGGAGAATGCGCAACGCCTCGCTACGCGACAGGTAGTCGGTATGCGGTGCCGCGCTGGCGCGGGATCTGAGCGGCATGATGCCCGCGATATTGACGCGTGGATCAAGATTGAGCAAATCCGTCTCCAGGGGCGCCCAGGAGGCCGACGAGGCGCGTCGTGATCGAGCACATCGACATCGAGAAATGCACGGGATGCGGAATCTGCGACTGGGTCTGTCCGGCAGACGTGATTCACATGGAGCCCGCGCCCGCGCCGTCACCGATCGCGGGACTGACGGAGGAACGGCTGCTTCCGGTGATCAGATACCGGGAGCATTGCATCACCTGCTTCAACTGCGAGA
>JAABRB010000232.1 GCA_011391185.1 Betaproteobacteria bacterium | reverse complement strand
GCTCGAAAGGTGCGCCGCCGGTGAGCTCGTCCACCTTGATATTGATGAAGTCCGGCGGAAATTCCCGGTTTGTGCGGACCACCCTGGCCGTCGCCTCCAGGCGGGCATCCTCGTAGGCGCGCAGGGCCGCGCGTTGATCAGATCCCGTCGCAACGAGCTCCGCCAGGGTTCGCGCATCGATTGCCTTCTGCGGCGCCCCGTTCGAGCCACGTGGATACATCGGATGCGCGGCATCGCCCATGAGCGTCATGCGGCCGAACGTCCATTGCGGCACCGGGTCCTTGTCGACCATCGGGTACTCGAGGATCTGGTCGGCATTCGCGATCAGCTCGGGGATGTCCAGCCAGTCGAAATGCCAGTTTTGGTAGAGAAGCTGGAAATCTTCCCTGCGACCCGGCTGGTTCCAGTCGTTCATCGCCACATCGGCCTGGCGCACCTCGGCCATCCAGTTGATCAGCTGATTGCCCTTGCCGTCCACGTCCTCGACGATCGGGTGGATGACCATCCTGCCGGTCTCGACGGATCCGATGCGCAGGTCGGTGCGACCGGTGAGGATCGCCTTGCGGCGAGTCACGCCGCGCCAGGTATTGATGCCCGCGAACGACACCTGTTCGTCCGGGTAGAACTTCCGGCGCACGATGGAGTTGATCCCGTCGCAACCCACGGCAATGTCGCCCCGAACAGGCGCGCGCAGGGCACCGGACGAGGTCTCCTTGAAGTAAACCGTTACGCCGAACTCGTCCTGCTCGATGCCGGTGCAGTGATGATCGATAAGCAGGTTGGCCGGACCGAGTCGCTCCCGCGCCGCTTCATAGAGGATCCGGTGGAGCTTACCCCGATGAATACCGAGTTCGGGAAACGGGTAAGCCGCATGTCGACCGCGCGGCTCGCGGTAGATGATCTGCCCGTACCGGTTGAAGAACACGCTCTCCTCGTTCTCGATCGCCACCGCGCGCAGCCGGTCCTCCAGGCCCAGCGCGATGAATTCCCGCATTGCGTGTGGCAGCAACGTGATGCCGACACCGAGCTCCCGCACGTCCGGCGCGCTCTCGTAGACCCGGCACGCGATTCCCCGCTGCTGCAGTCCCAGCGCGAAGCTCAGGCCGGCGATCCCGCCCCCGATCACGATGATTCCTGACATGTACCCCGCCGCTCCCCTTTGATCTGTTGTTCAAGCAGAACGCTTTCTCAAAGCGCCTCGATGTGCAGTCGCGCGCCGGGGTCGATGCGAAAAATCGCCCCCTCCCCGAACGATTCCCAGGGCTCGCTGCGCGTGATCGGCTCGGATGCCACGACAATCGCGTGATAATCGGCGGGCGGAACCCCCTCCACGTGCAATGCGCCGCCACAGACCTCGCAGGGATGCACGCGGTCTCGCGATGTATACCAGAGGGTGCGCCCGAAACGCACGCCGACGCTCTCGTCGCCATCAGTCATGATCATGTTGAGTCCGATCTCGGTCGTCGGCGACTCCCGGCGTGCCCAATCGATCAGCTCGTTCACGCCCGTGCGAACCGCATCGATCAACGGTTTATCGGACTGCGTCTCGGCGCGCGCCAGCAGGAAGTGAAAGATGTGCTCGCTGTCGGTCTCACCCAGGATCGCACGGCGCTGGTCCTCGTTGGTCGCGGCCAGCATCCGCTCGCGCAATGCGGGGAACGCGCCGAGCGTGCCGTTGTGGGCGAATATCCAGCGCCCGTGCGAGAAGGGATGTGTGTTCTCGGGCCGCAGGTCACCGATCGTCGCGCGCCGCACATGCGCGAGCACGGTGCAGGAATGGACCTGCGCCGATACCCAGCGAAACGCCGTGCTCTGGCTCGCGGCCCTGGCCTGCCGTACGACGTGCGGTGTGGTGCCATTGTGGATCGCGAGGCCCCATCCGTCCGGATGGCTGTTGCCGTGCGCATCCTTCACGCTTTGCGCCAGCAGTGAATTCTCCGCGCGGATCAGTTCACACTCGATCTTCCTGGGATAACTCGAGCGGAAACCATACAGTCGGCACATTGTCGGTCGGCGATGGGCTCGCGTTCACGCGGCGTGGATCGAGCCGGGATTATATTCGGGCGAGCCGTTGCCCCGCCGGAACAAGTGCACGGCCTGTGTCCCCCGTCACTGGCGCGCACGGTGAGGGACATTGCCAACAGGTTATTCCGGGGTGGCACAGCGCGTGCGTGACCGACCGGGAACAGGAATCAAGGGAGGGAAAAGATGGCGGAAACCTGATTCACAATATCCATACTCGCCACGGTGGCGATCGTGCCGTCGGTCTTCGCGATCCCGTTCTTCAAGCAGCATTTCGGGGTGGATCCGCTCGTGTTCGTCATCTGGTATTTCGGCGGGACGGCTCTCAGCATCGCACTGTTTCTCAGTGCCACCAAGGGCTTGCAGACGATCGTGCCCCCGTTGCCCGCGCTACTCGGGATCCTGGCAATCGGAATGCTGTTCGGTGCCTTCGCGAACAGTTCGCGCTTCCAAGCGGTCGGCTTGGCGCCCAACCCGGGGTTGCCGCCCGTCGTGTACGCGACGTCCAGCATCTTCGTTTTCCTGCTCTCAGCGCGGCTGGCGAGCGTGCTGCCGGCGCTGTTCAATCCGGTGACGGTAGGGCTCGCGCGAATGGCCGGCCTGCTTCGGGTCCTGGCGAGTCTGTACCTCGTTGCCGGCGGCCGCATTGGAGGCATGGCGGGCTGATTCCCCTCCCCGCTCACCTGCATCCGCCGGCACCGACGCCGCTCGCGCGCGACTCGAGCCGACGCGCGACGTCAGCGCAGGGGGTCGATGGTGAAAAAGGCGCTGACCGTCCCCTGGACGTCGTCGCTCGTCACGAACGCGCCCGCGGGCGCCCCCTCGGGCCATTGGCAGCTCAACACGTACCCCGGCTGATTCGGAGCCAAATTGAGTCGATAGTGGGTCACGCTGACGGGCCGCGGCCCCGATGCGGACTGCTTTTCATCGTAATCGATGTTCCGCACCGTGAATGTCGTGGGCTTGAGGGTGCGGGGCACACCGGAACTCGCAGCCGTGAATCGACAGAACGGCGCATTGTCAGCAAGCTCGCTCTGCTTCACGATCGCGTTCCTCTGGAACAGCAGCGGAGCTCCGCCTTCCGGAAGACTGAGCGGCGTACGCAGCGACAGCTTCGAACCGGTAACGATTTGGGTCGGCGCCACGGGCGCAGACGGCGTCTGCGCCTCCTGTTTGGCGGCGTAATTCGTCGTGTCGCACGAGCCGAGCAGGAGGACTGCGGCAGCGGGCACGATGACACGCCATGGCCGAAGACTGGTCCTTCGGACGATCCCCTCGATACGAGCGCCCGTCTTCCTGGAGTCGGTCAATTTTTCGATCAAGCTGTTCATAGATCTCCCACCGTAGCGGTCGTTTGTGATGGACAGGCAGCCCGCAAATCTCGGGGCATACGCCGATATGGTACAAAATGGGTTCAAAATACGCGCTGGTCCCCGGCGCCGACTCCCTCGAACTCGGGCACGGGAATTCGCGGACAGTGTAACGGAGGAACCTTTGATGAAGGTCGCGCGAGTTGTGCTCGCATCGGGGCTGCTGGGGCTGGCAATGATGCCCGCGCTTGGACAGCATATCTACAAATATCGGATGCCCGACGGCACGATACTTTATACGGACAGTCAGTCCGGGTACACGGACCAGTACACCCGAGGCAAGCTTGCGGAGACGCTGACCGAGCCGACTCCGGCCCCGGCGGAAGTCGAAGATGCGATGCGCGCCCGTCGCGAAACCCGGGACAAGAACGCGAGCAACGCGAGTGCCGCGCAATCCACGGGCGTCGATGCCGCATACGCGATGATGAACCAGGCCCGTCAGGCGCTGCAGGCAGGACTCGAACCGCTGCCCGGCGAGCGGTTGGGGAACGTAGACGGCGGCACGCGCCTGAGCCCCGCATATTGGACGCTCGTTCAGGGATTGCGCCTGTCCGTCAACGGAGCGCACGATCGTCTCGACCGCGCCACGAATTCCTGGGAACGGGTGCGCTGAGCGGAATGCGATCCGTAACCTGGCGATCGGACATGAGCCCGGATTCATCCTGGATCGGAAGATTCCCCCGTCGAGCGCTGCCGGTCATGGACCTCGGACCGTTCCTGTCAGGAGCCCGGTCCGGCTTCGATGATCTCGTCAGCCGTTGGCGCCGCACGTGCGAGACGGTGGGATTCATGTGCGTCGTCGGCCACGGCATCCGTGACGACCTGGTGGCCCGTGCCGAGGCGGAGGTGCAGCGTTTTCACGATCTGCCCATGGACGACAAACTGAAGCTCAAGGTCAATGAGCATCAGCGCGGCTACATCCCGCCGAAGGCGACTATCGTCAAGCATTCGACCTTTCACGACAATACGCGCCTCGACGGCAACGAGACCCTCGTGCTCGCCACCGAGTACGGCTCCGACCATCCCGGCGTGCGTGAAGGGCGGCGCTTCTTTGGCGCCAATCCGTGGCCGGACAGCCTTCCGGGGTTCAGGGAGACCGTGCTGGAATTCATGGCCGCGATGGATGCCCTGGGGCGCGCAACCCTGCCGATCTGGTCCGCCGCACTCGGCATGCGGGAGGATTTCTTCGACCCCTACTTCCGGGATGGTTACACCTATTTCCGCATGGCCCATTACCCGCCGGACCCGGACCCACCGGCAAACCAGTTCGGTCTGGGCGCGCACGCCGACACGGGGTTCATGACCTTCCTTCCGCCATCCAAGGAGGAAGGCTTGCAGATCCAGGCTGAGGACGGCACTTGGTTCTGGCCCGTCGTCGCCCCGGGCAGCCTGATCGTGAATACCGGTCAGTTTCTGTCGCGCTGGACCAATGACCGTTTTCGGGCAACGCCGCACCGGGTGCTGCCGCCTCCGGTGAATCACCGCTACTCGATGGCGTGTTTCGTCAACACCAGCCTCGACGCGTTGTGCAAGGTGCTCCCGACCTGCACGGACGACAGCCGACCATCGAAGTATCCGGAGGAGTCGTACGGCGCGTTCTTCAAGTGGTACATGGAGAACACCTACACCCACTACGGCAAGGTCTCCGGACAGGCCTGACCCGCCGAACTGTGAGCTAGTTCACGGAACGTCGGGCTCTGCTCCCGGAATTGTGCATCCGGCACAATTCCACTGGGTCGCCCGACCACGAAATCTGCACCGCAGAACCCTACAGTAGCCTCTATCGGGCCAGCGATTCCCGCCGGGTCCCGGAACACAGGAGGAGGCTCTCGTGGGAGATCGGTTCAAGGGAACAGAAGGGTTCGGCATCATGCGCGCCTTCGGCGCGGTCGCCGTCCTGGTCGCGCTGTACGGATTTTCCCTATCGGCGTCGGCGCTGATCGATCGCCCGGTTGAGACAGGCGCCAAACGGCTCGATTGGTTCGCCCCTGCCCCGGCCGCAACCGCGCAACGGTCGAACCCGGCGAAAGAGGCCGCGAATCGTGTTTCCTTCTGGGCATCGACTGAAACCACAGACCATGCGTCGCCATTCAACGCGACTGTGACCCTTTCCGGCGCGGCCTCCTTCTGGGGCAAGACTGCCCCGATTCACACGACCAACGGGTCGAAATTGGCCGGCGAGCTGGAGCGCACTGCCGGCAGGATGTGACCTCGGTGTGCCACGCGGAATGCGGGGGGATTTTTCCGGCTCAACCCGACGAGCGAGTGTGTACTCGGTCGGCCGTGCAAAAGAAAGTCGCCCCGGGGCGGCTTTCTGATTGGCGTCCCCACGGGGATTCGAACCCCGGTTTGCGCCGTGAAAGGGCGACGTCCTAGGCCTCTAGACGATGGGGACCCGGACGTTACATCAAAATACTACCAATTCGGCACCTGGTGGAG
>JAABRB010000231.1 GCA_011391185.1 Betaproteobacteria bacterium | reverse complement strand
CGTGGACTTCATCGACATCAACATGATCCAGGCGTTCAAGGACGCGAAGATCGACTGGGTCGACGGCATGACGCCGATGATGGAGGCGCGCGCGGTCAAGAACGAGGACGAGCAGGAGTGCCTGCGCATCGTCGGCGCGATCGGCGACGGTGCGCACTGGGAGACCATGAAGTTCCTGCGGCCGGGGATCACCGAGAACCAGGTCACCGCCCGCATCATGGAGTATCTCTACTCGATCCCCGGAATGGAGGACGTCGAGGACGTGATCGTCTCGTCGGGACCGAACACCTGGCCGAACTGGCGGAACTTCTCCGACCGGATCATTCAGCCGGGCGAGATCGTCTTCATGGACCTCGCGGCGCTCACCTGGAACGGCTACAAGTCCTGCTACTACCGCACCTACTGCGTGGGCAAGGAGCCGAGCCAGGAGCAGAAGGACATCTACGCGACGGCGCTCAAGTGGCTGTACGACTCGATCGATGCGGTGAAGGCTGGCACGACCACCCGCGAGATCGCCTCGAAGTGGCCCTCGGCGAAGGACACCTGGGGCTACGAGGAGGAAGACCAGGCGGCGGCCAACCTGTGGGGCCACGGCCTCGGGCTTGCGCAATACGACCCGCCCGTCATTTCGCGGATCTGGTCGCTCGATCACCCGATCGAGATCAAGGCGGGGATGGTCTTCGCCCTCGAGACGCAGCACGGCAAGCAGTTCCGCTGGGGCGTGCGCATCGAGGAGATGCTGATCGTTCACGAGGACCGTACCGAGATCATCTCGAACTTCCCGGTGCAGCAGATCACGGTCTGCGATCCGATCTCGGGTTACGGGGCGCACGTGAAGTGAGCGTGACGGAGACCCGGTGATGGGCGCGCAATTCCACACGGCGTTGCTCGAGGCCCCGCGACGAATCCAGATCGTCGCGCGGCCGATGCCCGTCGCCGGCGCGGGCGAGGTCGTGGTGCGGATCGCCGCCACGGCAGTCTGTCACACCGACCTCGAGATCTTCACCGGCCGGCACCCCGGTGTGAACTATCCGGTCGTGATGGGCCACGAAGCGACCGGAACGGTGGTTGCCGTGAGCCCGGAGGTGACCGGAGTCGCGGTCGGCCAGAACGTCCTGATCAATCCGTGCATCGCGTGTGGCACGTGCGACTGCTGTGTCCGCGGCGCGGAGAACCTGTGCCGCAATGCCGGGCTCTTCGGTCGGGAGATCGAAGGCTCCCTCAACCAATACGTGCGGCTCGACGCACGCTACGTCCATCCACTTCCGGCGCACCTCAAGCTTGCCGACGCGACGCTCATCGAGACGCTCGCAACGGTGCGCCATGCCCAGGCGCGGGTGGGAATCGTTGCCGGCACGCCGGTCGTCGTGCTCGGCCAGGGCACGACCGGCCTGCTGCATACGCGGCTCGCCGTGCTGGCCGGCGCAAATCCGGTCATCGTCGTGTCGCGCACAAAATGGAAGCTCGACATGGCG
Source organism: Betaproteobacteria bacterium (assembly GCA_011391185.1). The sequence goes on along the minus strand of JAABRB010000231.1, from coordinate 4,359 downwards.
CTCGGCATGGGTGCGCACCATGCCATTGCCACGGATGCCGAAGCGGCCGTGGACGAGGTGATGCGGTTGACGGGCGGAGCGGGCGCGGAGGTGGTCATCGACACCGTGGGCGGCGAGACGACCACCAAGCACGGCCTCGACATGCTGCGCCCGGGCGGGCGGTTTTCCGCGTTTGCGGTGAGTCATGCCATGGTGAAAGGCGTGACCACCTTCCCGTTCTACTACAAGGAAGTCAGCATCATCGGCTCGCGCGCGTTGCTGTCGAGCGACATGGCACCGTCGATCGAGCTCGTCGCGTCCGGAAAGATCGACGTCAGCGGATTCGTCACCGCGACGTACCCGCTCGGCAGCACGGCGGAAGCTTTCCAGGATTATGAGCAGAACCCCGGTAAGATTCTGCGCATAGTGATCGATGCACAGATGTGATGTGTATTAGCGGCTTCGCGACATGTGGTCAGGGCGCAGGAAAAAAAGCCTTTTTACGAACAAGTGGGGCTGCCCCTTGTATATCCCCCAATTGGAACAAGGGGGGGGGCTAGCCCCCCTTGTAAATTCCCCCCCCTCCCGCGGCGGTGCTCACGAATCATTGCCGAATGGAGTATCCCTGCACATGAAACAGCTCGTTGTTCCGCTTACCGCTCCTGAAGCCGCCGACGCCGGGCGCTTCGGGCCGAAGGCGGCCAATCTCGCGGCGCTCGGCCACGCCGGCCTGCCGATTCCGGACGGCTTCTGTCTTGACGCCGAGGCCTACCGGGTCCAGATCGCAGCCCTCGGGCTCGAAGCCGATGCGCGTGGCGCGTTCGCAACTGAGGATGTCGGTCGGGCGCGCCGGCACGCGCTTGCGATGAAAATCGGTCTCCTCGAACAACCGATCACGTCAGAAATCGCCGCGCCGCTACTCGCAGCCTGGCGCGCGATGCGTGAGCGCACCGGTGAACCGGGCGTCGTCCGTTCCTCGGCGCTCGTCGAAGACCGCTTCGGGTCGAGCTTCGCGGGGCAGTTCGAAAGCTTTCTCGGCCTCTCCGACGAAGGAGAGTTCCAGACCGCGGTGCGCGCCTGCTGGGGGGCACTGTGGTCGACGCGCGCGCTGCGCTACATGGCGACCCACGACGTGGATCCGGCCGACACCGCGATGGGACTCCTGATGCAGCCGCTGGTCTCGGCGATCGCCTCCGGTGGCGGTCTGAGCGAGATGTCCGACGGCAGCATGCTGGTCAGCGCAACGTGGGGGCTCGGTTCCGCGATCGCGCAGGGCGAGGTGACGCCCGACCGTTACGAGATCAACCGCGCGGGCGAACTCGTCGAGATGGTGGCCGGGCGCAAGGACCACAGCGTGGGGTGTGCCCATCGTGGCGCCGAACCTGTCGCGCGCGCGGTCCCGCGCTCGCTCGCCGACAAACCCTGCCTGAGCGAGGCGCAGGCGCTCGAGATCGGTGCGCTCCTGCGTCGGGTCGAAACGCACATGGGCATGCCGGTCGAGATCGAATGGGCGCTCGACGGGTCGGGATTCAAGCTGCTGCAGGGCCGCCCCCTCCACATGCGGGCGGCGGAAGCGCCCGACAAGCGCTGGCTGCACCATCCGCGGCTGAACGGCCATCCCGCGGGCATCGGCTGGGGCGCAGGGCGCGCGCGCGTGGTCAACTGCGAGTGCGAGCTCGGCAGCGTCGTCCAGGGTGACGTGCTGGTGACGCGGGTCGCCGGGCCGGCGCTCGCGCAAATTATGTCGCGTGTTGCCGGCGTCGTCGCCGAGCGTGGCGGCAGCACGTCGCATCTCGCATCGCTCGCCCGCGAGCGCGGCATACCCATGGTGCTCGGCGTCCACGAGGCCACCACGCGCATTCCGGACGGCGTGCAGGTCGCGGTGGACGGCGTGGCGGGCGTGGTGCGCTGGGTACGGCGGGATCACCCAGCCTGAGAGAGGGCTCTGCGCTTGCAACGGAGGGGATATACAAGGGCAGGTGGGAAGGGAAGGGTCCCACCCCTTCCCTGGCCCCTTGTTCGTTCGGGGATATACAAGGGGCAGGAAGGGGTGAGGGGGCCCCTTCCTTTCCCCCTCCGCCCCCTTGTTCGTGCGCCCAGCTCTTGGCTGGGAGGAACTGGGGCCAAGTTCTAACGATATGGCCGCGCGAGCCAAGGTCTTCGTCACCCAGCCGGTGGCTGAAAGTGCCATCGAGCGGTTGCGCAGGGTTGCCGACGTCACCGTCAATCCCGACGCGTCGCGCGCCCTGACCAAGGACGAATTGCTGGCCGCCGCGCGTGCGCATGACATCTTCTTCTGCCTGCTGCTCGACCGCGTCGATCGCGACGTAGTCATGGCGAACGAGCGCCTGCGCATGATCGCGACCATGACGATCACGCCGCCGGCGATCGACGTCGCCGCCGCCACCGAGCGCCGCATTCCGGTCACCGTGATCCCGGCGAGCCTGCTCTACGACGCGACCGCCGATATCACCTGGTCGCTGCTGATGGCAGTGGCCCGGCGCGTGGTCGAGGGCGACAAGCTGGTGCGCGAAGGCGTTTTTCCTGGTGCGCAGTCGTCGTATCTGCTGGGAAGCGGGGTCACCGGCAAGGTGCTCGGGCTGGTCGGCGTCGGCGGCATCGGCCGCGCGGTGGCACGCCGCGCACAGGGTTTCTCGATGCGCACCCTGTATCACGACCCGCGGCCCGTGCCCGAGGACGAGGCACGCGGGCTTGGCCTGACCCGCGCGCCGCTCGACGAAGTGCTCGCCCAGTCGGATTTCGTGTCGATCCACGCAAGCCTCACGCCCGGGACGCGCCATCTGATCGGTGCGCGCGAGATCGGCCTCATGAAGCCGACCGCCTTTTTGATCAACGCCGCGCGGGGTCCGATTGTGGCGGAGGAAGCACTCGTCCGGGCGCTCGCCGAGCGGCGCATTGCCGGCGCCGGGCTGGACGTCTTCGAGCACGAGCCGCAAGTCGATCCGGCGCTGCTGAAGATGCCCAATGCGGTGTTCACGCCGCACGTGGGCAGTGCCGTCGGGGAGCTTCGCGAAGCGATGGCGAACGTGGTGGTCGACAATATTCTCGCCGTGCTCGATGGCAAGCGGCCGCCGAACTGCTGGAATCCGGAAATCTACGCCGGCTCGAACTGATGAACCCGGGCGACGTACCGTCGTCCGCCGCAACTTTCTGGAGGAAGACCGATGGTCGACAAGGCGAAGGTGGTGATCACCGACTACGTCTGGGAGTCCCTGGACGTGGAAAACCAGATCTTAGGCAAGCTCGCGAACCTCACCGCGCTGAAGACGAAGACGCCCGCAGAGTTTCTCGGGGCGGCCGGCGACTGCGACGCCCTGCTCAACACCTATGCGGGGCCGATCACCGCCGAAGCGATGGCGCGCATGCCGAACTGCAAGATCATCGCGCGTTACGGCATCGGGGTGGACACGATCGATCTCGCCGCGGCGACTGCCGCGGGCATCATCGTCACCAACAATCCAACGTACTGCATCGAGGAAGTCGCCGAACACACCATGGCGTTGCTCCTCGCGTGCGCGCGGAAGATCGCCTTCTACGACCGCGCCGTTCGCGCCGGAACCTGGGCGGTGCCGCCCGGCAAGCCGCTGTTCCGCATGGCGGGCAGCACGATCGGGCTGGTGGGGTTTGGCAACATCGCCCGCCAGGTCGCGATACGCGCCGCCGCGTTCGGCATGCGCGTCCTCTACTCCGACCCGGTGGTGAAGGACGGCCAGTTCAAGGTTCCCGGAACCAAGGTGACCCTGCAGAAGCTGCTCAAGGAATCCGATTTCGTCTCGTTGCATCCGCCGCTCACCCCGGGCACCCGCGGGATGATCAACGACGACGCGTTCGCGCTGATGAAACCGACCGCGTTCGTGATCAATTGCTCGCGCGGCCCCATCATCGATACGGCCGCACTGGTGCGCGCGCTGGACGCCCGGAAGATTGCCGGGTGCGCGCTGGACACGGTGGACCCGGAGCCGCTCCCCGACCCGCATCCGCTGCGCGGCCGCGAGAACGTGATCATCACGCCGCACGCCGCGTGGTACAGCGAGAAGGCGATGGTCGGCCTCCAGGCGGGTGCGCCGAACGAGGTGCGGCGCGTGCTCACCGGCGAGTGGCCGGTGAACGTGGTCAACCCGGCCGTCCAGGGGAAGACCCGTGCGAAGATCGCCGCACCGAAAGCGAAGTCGGGCGCCAAGCGCCCCGCAAAGAAGAAAACAGCTTCCAGGAGATAAGCGCCATGGCGACAATCGATTCGATCGAAGGCTCGGGATTTCCGCCCGCGTTCAAGCTCGGGCAGGGCACAGGGCGCGCTGGCGTCGTCTCCGGAGTCACGGGACGCGATGTCTTCAAAGTCGAGGCGCGCCAGCTCGCCGG
>JAABRB010000230.1 GCA_011391185.1 Betaproteobacteria bacterium | reverse complement strand
CGGCACCGGTGGCGAGCTCGGCGTGCAGGAAAATCGGATTCGCTGGGAGATCGTGGAAGCCTGGCGGCAGGCGGCGATCGATTACGGAATTCCGGAGACCGACGATCACAATGCCGGCGACAACGAGGGCGTCGGCTATTTCCAAGGCACGGTCAAAAACGGCCGCCGCTCGTCGGCGGCGCAGGCGTTTCTGAAGCCCGTAATGAACCGGCCGAATTTACGCGTCCTCATCAACGCGCATGTCAAGCAATTGCGCTTCGAGGGCAAGCGGGTCACCGGCGTCGAGTTTTGGCAGGGCGATCAGTTGAGCTATGCCGAGGCGACGGGCGAGACGCTCCTGGCCGCCGGCGCGATCGGCTCGCCGCAGATTCTCCAGCTTTCTGGCATCGGCCCTGCGGCGCTGTTGCGCAAGCACGGCATCGCGGTGCGCCTGGATCTGCCCGGTGTCGGCGAGAATATGCAGGATCATTGGCAGGTCCGTTGCATGTACAAGGTCAAGAACACCGTCACGCTGAACGAGTGGGTCGCCAATCCGCTCCGGCGCTACGCCATGGGCGCCTATTACACGCTGACGCGGCGCGGGCCGATGAGCGTGCAGCCGCCGCAGCTTTGTGCCTTCACGCGTAGCGATCCGTCGCAGGATACGCCGAACCTGCAATATCACGTGTCGCCGGCGACCTCCGATCGCTTCGGCGGCCCGCTGCACTCGTGGCCGGGGCTGGCGTGCGGCATCGCGGTCGTGCGGCCGCAGAGCATCGGCTATTGCCGGATCAAGAGCGCGGACCCGCGCGCGCATCCGGCGATCCTGCACAATTTCCTGCAGACGCCGGAGGCGCAGCGCGTGGCGGTGGACGCGGTTCGTCTTACGCGGAAGATCATCGAAGGCCGGGCGCTCGCGCGCTTCGAGCCGGTCGAGCACCTGCCGGGACCGGACGCGCAGACCGACGAGGAAATTCTCGCCTATGTGCGGCAGACGGTGATTACGGTGTTTCACCAGTCGGGCACCTGCAAGATGGGCAGCGACCCGCTGGCGGTGGTGGACGAGCGGCTGCGGGTGCGTGGAATCGAGGGGTTGCGCGTGGTGGATGCCTCGATCATGCCAAACGTGGTCTCTGGCAATACCAATGCGCCGACCATGATGATCGCGGAGAAGGCTTCCGATATGATCAAGGCTGATCGCAAGGCGGGCCAAAGGGCCGCAGCCTAGGCGTCCAAAATACTGAAACAATTCGTCCGGCGGCAGATCCGGGCACCAGGGAGACGAATGTCATCATGAGCAACGAGAGTTTCGATTACGTCATCATCGGCGGCGGCACCGCGGGCTGCATCCTCACGCGGCGGCTGACCGAGGACGGCAAGACCACGGTTTGCCTGATCGAGGCCGGTCCGCAGGACAAGCATCCCCTGATCCACATGCCACTCGGCTTCGTCCGCATGCTGTTCGAGCCGAGGCACAACTGGATGTTCATGGGCCCGCCCGACCCGAACATGAAGAACCGGCCGACCTTCGCGCCGCGCGGCAAGGGGCTCGGCGGGTCGAGTTCGATCAACGGCATGATCTATATGCGCGGCCACAAGCGCGATTATGACGAATGGGCGAGCTTCGGCAATTCCGGCTGGGGCTGGGACGACATGCTGCCCTATATGCGGAAATCCGTCTTCAACGAGAATTACAAGGACGGCAAGCTGCACGACCAGAAGGGCGAGCTGCACGTCAAATATCTGGAGGAGCCCAACAAGCTCAATCACGTGTTCGTCGAAGCGGCGCAATCGCTGCAGAAGAAGAAAATCCCCGACTTCAACGCGGGCGACAACGAAGGTTTCAGTATTTTTCAGGTGACGATCTCGAACGGCCGGCGCACCACGGCGGCGACCTCTTTCCTGCATCCGATCGAGAACAAGCCGAACCTGAAGATCCTCACCAATGCGCAGGTCTCCAAAATCGTGCTGGAGAACGGCCGCGCCACCGGCGTTGAATTCAGCGTGGGCGGCGAGACGCGCCGCATCAATGCGAAGAAGGAAGTGATCCTGTCGGCCGGCGCCTTCCAGTCGCCGCAAGTGTTGATGCTGTCGGGGATCGGCGATCCGGCCGAGCTCAAGAAGCACGGCATCGAGGTCAAGCACGCGCTGCCCGGTGTCGGCAAGAATCTGCAGGAGCACATCTCCGCGCCGATCCACTTCATGAGCCCGCGCACGACGTCCTATGGCGTCTCGTTCGCCGCCTTGCCGAAGATCGCGTGGAATTTCCTGCGCTACATCACCACGCGCAAGGGCTTCTTCGGCAACAACATCGTGGAGAGCGGCGGCTTCATCAAAACCGATCCGAGTCTCGACCGGCCCGACATCCAGCACATTTTCGTGCCGACGCATCAGGGCAAGCCGGGCCAGCTCTTGGCCTGGGGCCACGGCTATCGCATCACCTGCTGCCTGCTGCACCCCAAAAGCCGCGGCGAGATCCGGCTCGCGAGCGCCAAGGTGAACGACGCGCCGGTGATCGATTTCAAGTTCTTCTCCGATGCGCCCGGCCCACGTTCCGACATGGAGGTGCTGATCAAGGGCATCAAGGACGGGCGGCGCATTCTGCTGGCGCCGGCGTTCGACTATTACCGCGGCGAAGCGGTGTGGCCGGCCGACAACGTGCAGACCGACGACGAGCTGCGCGATTTCGTGCGCGAGTTCTCCTCGACCGTGTTCCACCCGGCCGGCACCTGCAAGATGGGCAAAGACGACATGGCTGTGGTCGACGACCGGCTCCGGGTGCGCGGGCTCAAGGGGCTGCGAGTGATCGACGCCTCGATCATGCCGACGGTGACGACCGGCAACACCAACGCGCCGACCACCATGATCGCCGAGAAGGGCGCAGAGATGATCCGTTCGAGCTGGCGCTAGGTTTGCAACGATGCACAGAATCGTAGGTGTGGATGTCGGCGGCACATTCACCGACCTCATCCTGATCGACGAGGACGCTGGCGAGCTCCGTCTTGCGAAGGTCCCCACGACCCCGCACAACCAGGCCGACGGCGTGCTCGCGGCACTGGCGGAAACCGGCGCTTCGCTAGCGGATGTCGCGACCATGGTTCATGGCACGACGACCACCACCAATGCGATGCTCGAGCGCAAGATCGCGCGCGTGGGGTTGATCACCACGCGCGGCTTCCGCGATGTGCTCGAGCTCGGCCGGCGCACGCGTCCGCAGCCCTACGGGCTCATCGGCAGCTTCACGCCGCTCGTGACGCGGGAGCTGCGCCTCGAGGTCGACGAACGCATGGATGCGTCCGGCGCCGTGGTGCGGCCGCTCGACGAGGCGGGCGTTGTGCGCGCGGCGTGCCGGCTCCTCGAGCTCGGCGCGGAGAGCGTCGTCATCCACTTCCTGCACAGCTACATCAACCCCGCGCACGAGCTGCGGGCTGCCGAGATCGTGCGAGGTGTCTGGCCGAACCGTTACATCACTGCCGGCCATGCGATGATCTCCGAGTATCGCGAGTACGAGCGTGGCGTGACGGCTGCGGTGAACGCTTCCATTCAGCCGGTGCTGCATCGGTACATCGAGCGCTTGCAAGGGGAACTCGCGGCGCGGGGCTTCGCGAACGAGCTGCTGGTCATGCAAGGCAACGGTGGCACGGTCGCGGCGAGCCTTGTCGCGGAGGCGGCCGTGAACACCGTCGGTTCGGGTCCGGCGTCCGGCGTCATTGCTGCGGCATACACCGCCACGCAATCCGGATTCCCGAACGTCGTCACGTACGACATGGGTGGAACTTCGAGCGATGTGGCGCTCATCCAGGCGGGGCTGCCGCAGATCTCGACCGAGCTCGAGCTCGAATACGCCATGCCGATCCATGTGCCGATGATCGACATTCACACGATCGGGGCCGGCGGCGGATCGATCGCACGGATCAACGAATCCGGAATGCTGCAGGTCGGACCGGAAAGCGCCGGCGCCATGCCGGGACCGATCTGCTATGGACGCGGCGGCACGCAGATCACGATCACCGATGCCAACCTGATTCTCGGGCGTCTCAATCCGGGGCGACTCCTCTCCGTCGCCAATCCGGTCGCCTTCGACATATTGCGCGCCGCCGTCATGGAGCAAGTCGGACAACCGCTCGGCCTCGCTCCGGAGGCTGCGGCTGCGGCGGTGCTCCGAATTGCCAACGATCGCATGGCGAACGCGATCCGCATGGTGAGCCTGGCGCGTGGCCACGACCCGCGCGATTTCGCCCTGTTCGCATTCGGCGGTGCGGGCCCGTTGCATGCCGTCGCTCTCGCGCGGGAGCTGGGTATTCCGAAGGTGCTCATCCCGGCCCGGCCTGGACTGACGAACGCTTTGGGGTGCGTCGTGGCGGATGTGCGTCACGACTTCGTCCGGACGGTGAACCGGCTGCTGCCCGATGTGGCGCCGGGGCTGGTCGGGGAAATCCTCGCGCAGCAGATTGCCGACGGCAAGGCGATGCTCGAACGGGAGCGGGTGACGGTCGAGGGCATCGAATGCGTGCATCGGGCCGACATGCAATTCCAGGGGCAGAGCCATATCCTGACGGTGTCGTTGCCGACTGCGCAGGCGACATCCGACGATCTGCATCGGCTGTTCGAAGCCGCGTACTGGCAAAGATTCGGCGTCGAGCTGAAGGAGATTCGCCCGGTGCTGGTCGGCCTGCACACGGCGGTGATCGGCAAGCGTCGCCCGGTGCGCCTCGCGGCACTTGCGGCCGGCGACCCGCGTGCAGTGCTCGCCGATGCGCAGACAGAGGCACGCGAGGTCTGGTTCGACGGGAAGCCCGAAGCGACGCCGGTCTATCGGCGCGACTGGATACCGCACGGTGCGACTTTCCCGGGGCCCGCCATCATCGAGCAGCTGGATACGACGACCGTGATCGAGCCGGGAAATTGCGTCATCGTCGACAAGCTCGGCAATCTGATCGTCACGGTGTAAGTGCGAGGAGAGTTTCGGTTGGAACAACACATGCAATCGCAGGGCTCAGGTGAATCCGGCGTGGTTGATCCAATCACTCTGGTGGTGATCCAGAATGGCCTGCAGCAGGTCTGCAACGAGATGGACCTGGCCTTCGTTCGCGCCGCGTTCTCGCCGGTGATCTCCGAAGCGCTGGACCGCTCGGACGGGATCTACCAACGGGAGACCGGCGAGTTGATTGCTCAGGGCGAGCTCGGGCTGCCGGTTTTCGTGGGAACCATGCAGTTCTCCACGCAGGCCGTCATCGAGCGGGTGAAGGATCAGGGCACGCCGCTCGAGGCAGGCGACGTCTTCATCCTGAACGATCCCTATCTGGGCGGCACGCACCTCATGGACGTCAAATTCGTGAAACCGTTCTTCTACCAGGGGCGGCTCTTCGCCTGGCTCGCCAACACGGGGCACTGGCCCGACACGGGTGGTGCCGTGCCAGGCGGGTTTTCGGCCAATGCGACCGAAGTCGAGCAGGAAGGCCTGCGGCTTCCGCCGGTCAAGCTGTACAAGCGCGGCGTGCTCGATTCCGAGATTCTCGCCATCATTCTCTCGAACATTCGCATTGCCGACCAGCGCATTGGCGACATCAAGGCACAGGCCGCGGCCCTGGCGATCGGCGAGCGCCGTCTCACGGCATTGCTCGATCGCTACGGGGCGGACACGGTCGAGCAGGCCATTGGCGAGCTGAAAGTCCGCGCGACACAACAGATGCGCGCCAAAATCGCCGAGATTCCGGATGGGACGTATGAGGGCGAGGCCTTCGTCGACTCCGACGGCGTCGTGGATGAGCCGCTGCGCATCGCCATGCGCATCGTCAAGCAGGGCGAGACGCTGAACTTCGACATGACGGGCTCGTCGCCGCCGTGCCGCGGCCCGATGAACAGCGTGATCGCCACCACCAAGTCGTCGATCTACCTGGCGGTAAAGCACATCTTCCCGGATGTTCCGATCAATG
>JAABRB010000229.1 GCA_011391185.1 Betaproteobacteria bacterium | reverse complement strand
GGAATTCCTGCGGCTCCTGATAGATCTCGCGCTCGTCGGGCGCGAGCACGATGTCCACGCCGGCATCCGCCAGCCCGGCGCAATCGGCATCGAACGTGCGCGGGTACGTGTCGAAATCCTCCGCCGGGCCGAACTGCAGGCGGTTCACGAAGATGCTGGCGACGACGCATCCGCCGCGCGCCCGCGCGATGCGAACGAGCGACAGGTGTCCTTCATGGAGGTTGCCCATGGTCGGCACGAAGACGACGGGCTGGAGCGCCGCCACATGGGCGCGCAGCTCGGCGACGGTTCGCAGGATTTTCATGCCTATCACTCGCGCTTCGCCCGCATCATACGGCGGAAGTGGTCGGCGGGCGACGTCCCCCGCTCAATCGCCGACGTTGAAGTACTCGCGTCCGCCCCGCATTGCGCCGAGGTGCGCGACGAGGAGTTCGAGGTCACTGTTGTTGTCGACAAAATTCAGGCGCTCCGAATTCACGACCAGGAGTGGTGCGCCCGTGTAATGGTAAAAAAAGCGGGAATACGCGTCCGCCAGCGCAGCGAGATACTCACGCGAGATGGGTGCCTCGTAATCGAGCGCGCGCTTGCGCACCCGGTCATACAGCGTATCGACGTCCGCATGCAGATAGATGACCAGATCGGGCCGGGGTGCCTGCGGGCTGAGCGAGTCGTAGATCCGCTGATAGAGCGCCAGCTCGTCGCCCGTCAGCGTGAGCTGCGCGAATAGCGAGTCCTTCTCGAGCAGGAAATCGGCGAAGGTGGCGCCCGAGAACAGCCCGGGCTGGGCGAGCTCGCGGAGCTGACCGATGCGCTGAAAAAGGAAGTAGAGCTGCGTGGGCAGCGCATGCCGCACCATGTCCTCGTAGAAGCGCGGCAAGAAGGGATTCTCGCCCGGGCGTTCGAGAAACGGGTCGCCGTCCAGGCGCTCGGCAAGCCGCCGCGCGAGGCTCGTCTTGCCTGCGCCGATCGGTCCGTCGACGGCGATGTAGCGGTATTTGCTGAGCGGCATGTGAACTCGCGAGTCGGGCGGGATGATACACAAGCGTGCGGGGGTCAGGTGTGATCCAGCTTGCGTACGGCCTGGTTCCGAAGGCCGCCGAGCAGGTCCGCGGCCCTGCCGCGTCCGGGTACTACGGCGTCCGGCGCGATCTCGACGAGCGGGACGAGGACGAACGCGCGTTCGTGCATGCGCGGATGCGGAACGCGAAGGCCCGGCGTGCCGATGACTTCGTCACCATAGAGCAGCAGATCGAGATCGAGCAGCCGCGGCGCATTCGGGAAGGAGCGCTCCCGGCCTGCTGCCTGCTCGATGCGGAGCAGCGCATCGAGCAGCGCGCCTGGCGCGAGCCCGGTGTCGACGAGCGCCACGGCATTGACGTAGTCCGGTTGGTCCGCATGGCCGATCGGCGCGGTCCGGTAGCGCGACGAAGTCCGCACGACGCGCGTCTCGTCGAGTTTCGCGATAGCCGCGATCGCGCGGGTGATCTGGGCAACCGGATCGCCGAGATTGGCACCCAGACCGACAAATGCCCGCGCCATCCCGCGCGCCTTCAGTCGGCGAGCGTCGGCGGCGGGCCTGCGTCGGCGCGCTTACTTTTGCCGCGGCGTCGACGGCGGCTCTTTCGTTCGCCCGCGGAAGCGGGGAGGAGGAGGTCGGCGCGCTCTTCGGGCGTGCCCTCCATGAAACGGCGCCACCACTCGACGAGCTCCCGTTGTTCCTCGCCGCTGTCTGCGCGCAGTCCGAGGAAGTCGTAGCCAGCCCGCAAACGCGGATGATCAAGCAACGCGAACGGCCGTCTGCCCGATCGGTTCTCGAAGCGCGGCTGCAACGACCATATTTCCTTCATGGTCGTCGTCAGGCGCCGCGGAATGGCGAGCTTGTCGGTCTGGATGTCGAGCACCTCGTCCATTGCCGCGTAGAGCGCCGGGATACGGCTCATTCGCTTGGCCTCCCGGGCCTTCCAGGCCGCAAGCACTTCGTGCCAGAGCAGCGCGGCAAAGAGAAAGGCCGGCGAGACGGGCTTGTCCTCCCGGATGCGCCGGTCGGTCTGCTCGAGCGAGAGGGTCACGAATTTCTCGCCGAGCGGCTGCTCGAAGATCACGTCGAGAAGCGGCAGCAGCCCGTGATGCAGCCCTTCGGCGCGCAGCCGTTGCAGGCAGGCCGATGCATGGCCGGACAGCAGCAGCTTCAGCATTTCGTCGAAGAGGCGTGCCGGCGGGACGTTCGCCATCAGGTCGGCCATCTCCCGAATCGGCGCGCGCGTCTTCGGGTCGATCCGGAAATCGAGCTTCGCGCCGAGCCGGACCGCGCGCAGCATGCGGACGGGATCTTCCCGAAAGCGCACGCGGGGATCGCCGATTACGCGCAGCGTGCGCTTTTTCAGATCGCGCACGCCCTGATGGTAATCGAGCACGGTGTCGGTCGCGGGGTCGTAGTACAGCGAGTTGATGGTGAAGTCGCGGCGTGCCGCGTCTTGCTCGCGGTTGCCGTACACGTTGTCGCGCGTCAGGCGGCCGTGGACATCCACCGCCTGGTCCGCGGGAACGTCGGTGCCTGCGGGGTCGTTTGCCGGCACGTTCACGGCCCGGAACGTGGAGACCTCCACGATCTCGTCGTTGAACACCGCGTGCACGAGCTTGAACCGCCGGCCGATGAGGCGCGAGCGGCGAATGTGCCGATGCACCTCTTCGGGGGTCGCATTGGTCGCGACGTCGAAATCCTTGGGCTGGATGCCGAGCATCAGGTCGCGCACCGCGCCGCCGACCACGTATGCCTCGAAGTTCCGGCTCGCGAGGACTTCGCAAACCTTGCGCGCGCCGTAGGAGATCATTTCCCGCGAGATGCCGTGCTCCTTCTGCGGGACGATGGTCGGCTCGGCGCCCTTATCGAGGCGCAGGACGCGCCGGATGAATCGTGTGATCAACTCGGGATGGGGAAGTACAGCGCGGCGCCGGATCCGACGACGGCTTCAAGACGGCAGTGGTAGAGGGCCTCGAGATTGTCCTGATTCAGCACGTCGTGTACGGCGCCATGACGGAAAGCGCCTGAATCATACATCAGGAGCGCGGTATCGCAGAACCGCGCCGCCCAGAGCGGCTCGTGCAGGGCCATGATGACGGTTCGCCCCGCGCGGGCGAGACCTGCCAGCAGTTGCATCAGCTCGAGCTGGTGCTGCAGGTCGAGATGCGAGAGCGGCTCGTCGAGCAGGAGGTAGTCGGGCGACTGGACGAGCAGCTGCGCGATCCGCGCGCGCTGGCGTTCGCCGCCGGAGAGCGTGCGGTAGGGCTGGTCGGCGTGCGCGAGCAGATCGACCGAATCGATTGCTGCGCGCGCCCGGGCGACGCCCTCGGGATCCGCGCCGAGCAGTCCCGTGCCGTGCGGCAGCCGTCCGAGCAGAATGAATTCCAGCACCGAGCCCCAGAACCCCTCGGCATCGTCCTGCAGCAGGACGCCGAGCCGGCGCGCCACGTCGCGGCGGGGATGGGCATCGAGCGGCCGGTCGTCGAGCAGCACCACGCCGGACGCCGGCCGCCTGAGGCCCGCCAGCGCGAGCAGCAGGCTCGATTTTCCGGCGCCGTTGCGGCCGAGCAGGGCCCAGCACTGCCCGGGCGCGAGCGAAAGATCGAGTTCCTTCACCAGTGTCCGGCCGGGAACGGTGAGCGTCAGCCCCTGCACGGCCAGCGTCATCGCGATCTCGCGATCAGAACGAGGAGAACGGGCACACCGATCAGTGCGGTCAGCGCCCCGACCGGAAATTCGAGGGGCGCCGCGATCGCGCGCGCCAGCGTGTCGGCAACGACCACGAGCGTTCCGCCCGCGAGTGCGGCGAGCGGCAGCAGCACGCGGTGCCCGGTGAATCCGGCGAGGCGCAGCAGGTGCGGGACCACGAGTCCGACAAAACCGACGCTGCCGGCGAGCATGACCGCCGCGACCGTCGCACCGGTAGCGGCCAGAAACGCGAGTGCCTGCGTGCGTCCGACCGCGACGCCGAGTGATTGCGCCTTGAGCGGGCCGAGCGCGAGCCCGTCGAGCTGGCGGGCCAGGCCGAGCGCCAGCGCGAGGGCCGCGGCGAGCGCGATCCATCCGGCGAGGGGCTGTTCGGCGCCGGAGAGGTCGCCCATCAGCCAGAACAGCATGCCGTGGACCTGCCCGGCCGGGGCGAGCGTGAGAATCAGGCTCACCGCGGCGCCCGCGCCGGCCGCAATGCCGACGCCGGCGAGCAGCACGCGGTGAATGTTCCAGCCGGTGAACCGGATCGAGAACGCGAAGAGCGCGAGTGCCGCGACGCACGCCCCCGCGAAGGCGGACGCGTGTACGAGCGCCCCGGCAAGACCTGCGAGCATCGCCGCCAGGGCGCCGACTGCCGCGCCGCCCGATACGCCGAGGATGTATGGATCGGCGAGCGGGTTGCGCAGCAGCACCTGCAGGAGCGCGCCGGCGAGCGCCAGGAGCGCACCGACGGCGAATCCCGCGAAGGCGCGTGGCGCGCGCAGGCCCCACACGATCTCGCGCGCCGTCTCGCTGCCCTGGCCGGCGAGCGCATGGAGCCACTCCGTGAACGGCAGGGCGACGCTGCCGAAGGCAAGCGCCAGGCCGATCGACAGCGGACCCGCGATCGCGAGCGCCGCGACGATGGGAATCCGTACCGGCACGTTGCTCAATGAATCTCCAGGATCGTCCAGCCGCGCGCGGTCGCGACCTGCCGCAGCCGCGCGTCCGGGTCGACCGCTACCGGGTTGCTGACGCGCTCGAGCAGGGGCAGGTCATTCGCTGAATCGCTGTAGAACCATGTCACCGGAAACGATTCGAAGGGGCGTCCTTCGCGCGCCAGCCACTCGTCCACCCGCGTGACCTTGCCGCCCTGGAAGCAGGGCAGGCCCGCCACGCCGCCTGTGAAACGGCCGGCCTTCTCCTCGGGTTCGGTCGCAATCAGGTGCGGCACGCCGAACTCGCGCGCGATCGGACCGGTCACGAAGGAGTTCGTCGCCGTGACGATTGCGCAGAGACAGCCCGCAATGCGATGGCGCTCCACGAGGCCGCGCGCGGCGGCACCGATCATCGGCAGAATCTTTTGCGCCATGAACTGCGTGTGCCAGCGGTCGAGTTGCGCGCGCGGGTGCGCAGCAAGCGGCGCCAGCTGGAATGCGAGGAACTCGTGGATGTCGAGCGTGCCCGCCTTGTACTGCCGGAAGAATTCATCGTTGCGAGCCTCATACCGCGCGCGGTCCAGCACGCCCTGCTCGATGAGAAACTGCGCCCACGCATAATCGCTATCGCCCGCGAGCAACGTATTGTCCAGGTCGAACAGCGCCAGCTCGGGACTCATTTTTCAGCCCCCGTGCGACGCGCATCGTCTTGAATCTCGGCCAACGCTGCCCGCACCAGCGGCAGTGTGACCGGCCGCTTCTGCTCAAGCGAGTAGCGGTCGAGCGCGTCCACCACCGCGATCTGGGTGGCCATGTCCCGCTGCAGGTGCGCAAGGAGGTAGGGCACGACGTCCTCGGCCATGCGAAGCCCGCGATGGCGCGCGTAGTCGCGCAACGCCAGGGACTTTTCCGCGTCGGTCAGCGGCTGGAGTTGAAACGTGAGCCCCGCTGCGAGCCGCGTGCGTAAATCTTCGCGGAGGGTGAGCATCGAAGGCGCGACCGTGCCCGCGGCAAGCAGCCCGCCGCCGTCGGCACGCAACGCATTGCAGAGATCGAACAGATGGATCTGATCGGCGTCGCCAAGGCGGTCGACGTCATCGACCGCCACGAGCCGCATGCGCTCAGCCGAGTCCCACAAAGGGCCGACGCCGGTGAGCAGCGCCGAATCCGCTCCCTGCGCCTGAGCGGCGGCGACGGCGGCGCGCAAGAGGTGCGTGCGACCGCTTCCCGGCTGACCCCAGAGATAGATCACACCCGTCGGGGCGCCGGCGAGCACCCGGATGG
>JAABRB010000228.1 GCA_011391185.1 Betaproteobacteria bacterium | reverse complement strand
GCAAGCTGGTGACGAAGACGGCCCCCCTCTCGGAGTAAATTTTTTTCCTAGAGGCGCATTTTCAGGAGCGGATAAACGGGGTCTGAACTATTGACTTCTACTTGATTCGATTATTCACTTTCTCTCACCATCGTACCCGCGTGACAACAACCAGACCGCAGGGAGCATAAATACAATCAATATTACGAACCGAACCCAAATAGATAGAGTCTCGATAGTTGGCCAGACAAAGTTCCTCAAAATCAGTCCACCGACAACAAAATAAGCCAAGGCGGCTGCCGCGTATGCCCAGAATCGAAAGTTACTCACAGATGCTCGCTTTGCACTTGAATCGGTCTAGGTACACTTGCAAAAAATCCTGTACAAAACCGCCAGCAGCGCCTGCAACACCGCCCTTAACTGCGGCAAAAAGCGGCAGTCCGGTCCATGCATACGGTGGCGGGGGAATTAGCAATTGACCCGCGAATGTTCCGAGTCCGCCGCCGATAGTGTTTGCAGTTGTGTTCGCAAAGTTGCCAGAAGTTTGCGATAGAGCCATGCCTGTGGTAGCACCTGCCATAAATCCAACCGCCCGAGCCCGAAGGTTTCCAGAAGCGCTCAAAAAGCCAGCGGCCGCCCCAACCGACGTCAAACCGAGCGCGCCACTGTTTGAGCCAGCAGCAAACTGCAGTCCACCTCCAATTAGAGCGCCAACCACGGCACCCTGTAGACCTTTCCCAAGTACGAGACCCGTAGTTGCGCCACCACCTGTTGCCGCAATTATCTGGATCGCATCGGGAGATAGGCAGATCAACCCGTGCGGGTCAACATAAATAATGGGATTACCAGCCACATAGGTGTAAGTGTTGGCTCCCCCAACAAGACCGATCGGATCGCTCTCGATGTACCTCCCGATCACCGGATCGTAATTCCGGTAGTAGTTATAGTGAAGATTGGTTTCGCGGTCGAAATACTGGCCGGGCAGCCGTAGATTGCAGGTGAAGGTCCCGAGCCCCGAGGGGTTTTCGTTGGGAAGATTACTGCCGAACGGTTCTGCATGGTCCCACCGCCACACCACCTGAGCAGCCTGGTTGGTGATGACCCGTGGCGTGTTCAGGTGATCGGGGTAACAAATGGCCCCGACGCACTCCGGTCGTACCCGGGGCGCATTTCCCTTGACGCGTTCGGCAGTTGCAGCGGCTAAGAAGAAGGCGGCCTCCGTCGTTTCAACTTTTTTTGCCTAGAGGCGCATTTTCCGCCGCGCGCGCGCAGCGAGCAAGCGCAGTTTTTTTGCTCGCGCCGGCGCCGCGGACGAGGCGATGCTCACTACCCAAACGGGTTGAGGGTCAGGTATCAACCAGGGCGCGCGCGTCGATCCTGGCGCGTCCTGGCAAACCGTTTTGGGCTTGTGAGCGCCGCGGAAGGGTTTTTGCGCGGTGCGCGGGTTTTTGCTTTAGCCGCTCGATGCGCAGCTAAAGGGGCGGGTGGGCGGGGATCGTGCTCCCTCGCGGCGCTGTGCGGGCACAGGGCCGCGCTGGAATGCCGTTCACGCGCGCGAGGCGGCGACGCTTCGCGCGCGAGCAGCGGCCGGGGGCGCGAGACATAACATCAGTTACCCGAACGGCACGTGCCGCTCGGTGCGCGCACCAAGCAAACCCGGTTTGCGACTGCGCGCACTTTGGGTAACGCGATGTTATGTTGAATCGCCTTGGCGATTTACCCCCGGCCGCTGCGCCTGGCGCGACGGGCTCGATGCCCCGAGCGCCAGGGTTCGTGCCGTTGCCTGGCCGGCCGGCGCGGCCGAGGTGCTGAACGCACCGATGGCCGCGCAACGGACGGCCCCTGACTGCTTCTCCACCCACGTCTCCAGGTGCGGCTCCGTGTGCATTCGCGATCACGCAGCCCGGCGCGCGGCTTGCGCGAATGCCGGAGCAAGCCACGTGACGGGCGGTCCACAGGCTACGACGCGTCCTCGTGCTCTTCCTCGTCCTCGTGTTCAGCGGCTAAAGCAGCGAGCAGCGCGTCCTTCGCGTTCTCGGCGGAGGCTTGAGGCGTTGCGTCATCCACCGTGCCGGCGTCGTGTCCTGAACGTTTGAGGCGCGCCGGGTGGGTCGCGGCGTGGATCTCCTTCAGCTTCAGGATCGAGACCTGGGTGTAGATCTGCGTCGAGGAGAGATCGGCGTGCCCGAGCAGCATCTGGATGAAGCGGATGTCGGCGCCGCCTTCGAGCATGTGCGTCGCGCACGCGTGGCGCAGCAGGTGACACGAGCCCGGCACCTCGATCCCCGCCCAGTCCAAGTAGCGGCGCACCAGGTCCCCGAGCCGGTTCTTCGCGAAGGGCTCGCCATAGTCGGTCAAGAACAGCGTGCCGTCATCGGGCTCGCGCGCGAGCTGTGCGCGTATCTCATCCACGTAGCGACGCAGCCACGCACCCGCGCGGTCCCCGATCGGCACCACGCGGTCTTTCCCTCCCTTGCCCTGGCGCACGGTCATCACCCCGCGCGCGCGGTCCCAGTCGAAGACGGCGAGCGTCGCGAGTTCGGTGCGCCGCACCCCCGTCGAGTAGAGCGTCTCCAGCATCGCGCGGTCGCGCACGCCCCAGGCGGATGTGACGTCGGTGTTATTCATCACGCGTTCAACCTCCTCGATCGAGAGCACGTGCGCCGGCAGCCGCGCGGGCTTCCTCGGCAGCATCAGCTCGGAAGCCGGGTTGGTGAGGATATAGCGAGAACGCGTCAGCCACTTGAACCAGCCCTTCAACGGCACCAGCAGCAACTGCTGCGAGGTGAAGGCAAGCGGCGCGCCGTCGGGTTTTCTGAAGTGGTAGAGATAGCGCTGGTAGCGCTCGAGGATCGGCAGCGTCACCTCGTTGGGCTGCCGCAGCCCGCGCTCATCGGCCCACGCGACGAAGCGCTTCAGCGCCTTCCCCTTGAGTAGCGCGCCCTGCTCGCGGTGGCCGGTCGCGCGCCACCAGTCGAGATAGGCGGCGACGTAGCTATGCAGCGGATTGCCCGCCGCGGGATCGGGCGCGGCCACCCGTGCCGGCGCGCGGCGCTTCCTGTAGAGCGCGCGCTTCCTGTTCCTACGCACGGCGCGCGGCTAAGGGTACGACAGGACCGGAAGACTCCTCGCCGGAGTACTGCGTTTTAGCCGCTTTCGAGGGGGATTTGATATAGGTATTTGTTTTATTTGATGTTTGAGTATTTTCCTCAGCCCGACCACCCCCCGACCGGGGGCCGACCAGGCCCCGACCGGACCCCGACCGCTCGGCGTTTACCCCCGACCGCTGCAAGTCGTAGGCGTGTTTCAGCGCGTTAACGTCGATCAGCCCCGGCACGTAGGCGCGCCCGTCCTCGCCGCCGCCGTCGTAGAGCAATTCGTACTCGTGCGCCCCGCGCGCCGTGCGGTGCGCGACGAGATACTCCAGGTCCACGAGCCGCGCCAGGTGCAGCTTCAGCTGCGTGTCGCCCCAGCCGATCGCCTCGCGCAGCGCACGGCGGCTGAAGCGATACGCCGAGCGCGCGAGGCGTTGCCGTTCACACTCCGCGCGCACGTGCGCGTCCACGAGTGCCAGCACGCGCCGCGTCTGCGGCGGCAGTTCATCGAGCGAGCGGCCCAGGACCTCGTGCGCCAGATCGTTCGCGAGCGCGATGTCATGGATCGTCGCCTCGATGTACTCGATGCCCTGACCGTCGCGCGTCGCGGTCTTCACTTCGCGCTGGTGCTGGTGCAGCAACGCAATCACGTCGATGAGCGTCAAGTACTTCTCGTGATCGCGCCGCGTGCGCGTGGCCTGGTCGGGGAAGGTCAGCCGCTCGGCGTAGGGGTTCAGCACTTCGAGCGGTCGGAGCAGCCGCTGCGCGTTCTGATGAAGGGTCAGCAGCTCGCGCCGGCGCGCCTTCCTCACCAGGCCTTCGAGGGAGCGCTTCTGGCGCTGAAGCTGATGAATCGCCTGCGTCTGGCCGCGGCTCTCGTCCACCGCCAGCACGAGGCAGCGGTTCTTCAGTTCCTCGTCCACGTCGATCGCGGTCGTGGTGGTGAAGATCATCGTCGGCCCCTCGACGCGGTATTCCTGCGTCACCAGGTTGCCCGTCGCGGGATCCTTGCCGGTCGAGGCAATGGTGAGCTCCCCTTCCGAGTGCAGGAGCTTCAGCGCATAGGCCGCGCGGCTCGCCCCTTCCTCCTCGGCAATCGCGAGGATTTTGTGTTTGAGATTCCCGTTGCCGATGTAGAAGAGACTCTGCCCGGTCATCGCCGAGTACTTCACCCGGTCCTCTTCCGGCATCAGCGCGAGCACAGCGTCCATCAGCGTGCTCTTCCCCGCGGCCGAGGAACTCTGCACCAGCACGGCCAGGGGCGAGTCGAGCTTGCGCGAGGTGGCGGCAAGATACGCCACCAGCTTGTTCACGCGCTCGCCCACCAGCCCGCAGGCCTCCAGGTCCGCGAGGATACGCTCGATCAACTGCGGTGACTTGAGGAGTTCCAGCGCGGCGGCGCGCTCGGCCTCGGCCATGGCCACCGCCGCCACCGGCTGCGGTTTCATCGCCTGCTCGATCGCGCAATCGCGCAGCTCCTCGAGCGCGCGGTAGAGGCGCGCGAGATCGAGCTTCACCACGTCCTCCGCGACGCCCAGCTCGGCCGCGGCCTGGGTGATGTAGGAAGCGCGTTGCCGCGTCAACAAGAGGTCCACCGTGTCCACGTAGAACGCCTCATTGCGCTCGGCGAGGAGGTTCACCTTCAGAATCTTGTAGCTCGTGTTCTCGTGAAGCCCGCGCGCGCGGTAACGACGGTCGCCGAAGGTGAACAGCACCTTGTCCTCGAACACCTCGCACGGCGTCTCGGCTGCGCTCGCCGGCACCGGCGTTGCCGACAGCGGCTCGGCGGAGGATGCCGGCGCCTCTTCCTCAGCGGCTAAATCAGCAGCTAAAGAAGAAGGCGCGGGCGCGCGATCGTGCGCGAGCGGATCGGATTCCGTTGACGCTGCCGGCGAGAACCTGGCCGGGGCCGCGCCCTTGCCAAGCCACACGGCCTTGCGGATCACGACACCCAGGCTCTTCGATGCCGGGGTGACCTTCAGTGCGTATTCGTTCGCGTCCATGCGGTGCGGGAACTCGATACGGAAGCACTCGATGCCTTCGGCCATCAGGCGCGGCGCGAGTTTCTCCGCGGCGCGTTCGCCGGCGTCGTCCCGGTCGTAGGCGATCAACACACGCTGTGTGCCGTAGCGTTTGAAGGCGGCAAGGTGATCGTCGGTAAAGCCCTCCACACCGTACGAGGCGGTGACGTTGCGGTAGCCCGCGCACCAGAAGGTGAGCGCATCAATGAGCGCCTCGCAGAGGATGATCTCCTGGTGCGCGGCCAGGGCCTCGACGTTCCACACGCCCCGGTGCGGGCCCGGCAGATACAGGTGCAGCGGCGTGCCCGGGCGCAGGTCGTCGCGTATCTTGCGGCCGTAGACCTCCAGCACGTTGCCGGCTTCATCCAGGACCGGCACCACCAGCGAGCCGTTGAAGTGCTCGTGACCGCTCTCGCGCAGTATCCCGATCCGCTGCAGCCGCTCGCGCATGAGCGCCCCCGCCACGCGCTGGCTGTTGGGCAGGCGCAGCCCCAGCGTGCGGTTGGCGAACCCGAGCCGGAAGCGCTCGATCGCTTCCGGGTGATCGAGCCCGCGCGCCTTGAGATAGGCCAGCGCCTCGGGCGCGGCCTTCAGCGTCTCGTGGTAATAGCCCACCGCCTGGTTCAAGAGCGCCTGATCGTCGGCGTCGGGCGCGACCGGCGGCGGGAGCTTGCGGATCGTCCCCTGCTTGACCGGCTGCGCGGCTAAAGGGGTGATGCCTTCGCGCAGCAGCTCGACGGCGTGGCGGAAGGAGACGCCGTTCATCTTCATCACCCAATCGATCGGCCCGCCACCCGTCTGGCAGCCGAAGCAGTGCCAGAGGTTCTTGGCGGGCGTGAC
>JAABRB010000227.1 GCA_011391185.1 Betaproteobacteria bacterium | reverse complement strand
AGGTGCGAGCAGCAAGCTCCACCGGATACCCACAGCGCGCGGATGCCGCAGCCTCACGGGCGAAGCGGTGGGCGCGTCTGAGTAATTCGACAGGAGCAAGGAATGGCAGAAGTCACCGCCGCCATGGTCAAGGAACTGCGCGAGGTCACGGGCCTCGGGATGATGGAGTGCAAGAAGGCGCTCGCGGAAGCGGGCGGGGATGTGGCGAAGGCCGAAGACCTGCTGCGCGTCCGCAGCGGCGCCAAGGCGAGCAAGGCGGCCGGCCGCCTTGCCGCGGAGGGTGCGATCGGGATGTACGTCGCCAAAGACGCGCGGCTTGCGGCCATGGTCGAGGTCAACAGCGAAACCGATTTCGTGGCGAAGAATGAGGACTTCCTCCGCTTTGCACACGGGCTCGCCCAAGTGGTCGCAGAGAAGAATCCCTCCGACATTGCGGCGCTCGCGGCGTTGGAGCTGGATGGCGAGAGGATCGAAACGAAGCGCCAGGCGCTCGTGCAGAAGATCGGCGAGAACATGACGATTCGCCGATTTCACCGGACCCAGTCGGTCGCCCGGATCGGGCACTATCTGCACGGAGTGAAAATTGGCGTGCTGGTGGAATACGAAGGCGGAGAGGATGTCGGAAAGGACGCCGCGATGCACGTCGCCTTTGCCAAGCCGCGCTACATGTCCAGGGCCGATGTGCCGGGCGACGTGATCAGCCGCGAGCAGGAGGTCCTGGCGGCCCGGGCCAGGGAATCCGGCAAGACCCCCGAAATTGCGACCCGGATGGTGGAAGGGGGGCTCGCCAAATTCATCAATGAAATCACGCTGCTTGGCCAGCCATTCGTGAAGGACGACAAGCAGTCGGTCGAAAAAGCGCTCGCCGCCCGCAAGGGAAAGGTCTTGTCCTATGCCTTTTTCGTGGTCGGCGAAGGGCTGGAAAAGCGGTCGGACGATTTTGCCGCCGAGGTGATGGCGCAGGCGCAGTCCGCAGGTCGCAAGTGACGCAGCACGACTGATCGACGGAACAGGGAAAGGCGAACGAGTCATGGCACCCCGGTACAAGCGGATCCTGCTGAAGCTCTCGGGGGAAGCGCTGATGGGGGAGGACGCGTTCGGTATCAATCGCCAGACCATCGAGACGATCGTCGGCGAGGTTGCCTCGGTGGCCGAAATGGGCGTCGAGATCGGCATCGTGATCGGGGGTGGCAACATCTTCCGCGGCGTGGCGCTCGGAGCCGCCGGCATGGACCGGGCCACGGCCGATTACATGGGCATGCTGGCGACCATCATGAACGCCCTCGCGCTGGGCGACGTGATGCGCCAGCGCGGATTGATCGCGCGAGTTCAATCGGCGATCAACATCGAGCAGGTGGTCGAGCCTTACATCCGGCCGAAGGCGATCCGTTATCTCGAGGAAGGCAAGATCGTGATCTTCGCCGCGGGTACCGGAAACCCGTTTTTCACGACGGATACCGCCGCCGCATTGCGGGGCAGCGAGATCGGGGCCGAAATGGTGCTGAAGGCGACCAAGGTCGATGGCGTCTACACGGCGGACCCCAAGCTCGATCCCGGCGCGCGGCGCTACGAGCGGGTCAGTTTCGACGAGGCGATCGCACGGAATCTGGGCGTCATGGATGCGACGGCGCTGGCGCTCTGCCGCGATCAGAAGCTTCCGGTGACGGTCTTCAGCATCAACAAGCCCCGCGCGCTCTGGCGCGTAGTGGTCGGCGAGAACGAGGGTACCCTCGTACACTGTTAAGTTCGGAAGGACGGCCGGGTGCGGCCGGACGAGGAGAAGCTGCCATGGACATTGCATCGATCAAGAAGACTGCCGAGCAGAAGATGCAGAAGTCACTCGAATCCCTCAAGGCGGATCTGTCGAAAGTCAGGACGGGCCGCGCGCACCCCGGCATCCTCGATCACGTCCTCGTCGACTACTACGGGAATCCGACGCCGCTGAACCAGGTGGCCAACGTGACCCTGATCGATGCCCGAACGATCGGCGTCTCCCCCTGGGAAAAGAAGATGGGATCGGTAATCGAGAAGGCGATACGCGACGCGGACCTCGGACTCAACCCGGCCTCGCAGGGTGATCTGGTGCGCGTGCCCATGCCGGCGCTGACCGAAGAGCGTCGCAAGGAGCTCATCAAGGTGGTCCGGCACGAGGCGGAGACCGCCCGTGTCTCCGTACGCAATCTGCGCCGCGATGGAATTCACCACTTGAAGGAACTCCTCAAGGCCAAGACGATCTCGGAAGACGAAGATCGGCGCACGCAGGACGAGATCCAGAAGCTCACCGACCGTCACATCGCGGAGGTCGACAAGATCCTGCAGCAGAAGGAAGCGGACCTGATGGCGATTTGACAGGCGCGAGACAAGGCGCGGAAACGGTACCTCAATGTTCAAGAGCACCACGGAATCGATCCCCGAGACCGATGCGGTCCCACACCACATCGCGATCATCATGGACGGCAATGGGCGCTGGGCGCGCGAGCGGCTCCTGCCGCGTGTCGCAGGCCACCGCCGCGGGCGGGAGGCGGTGCGCGAAACCGTGAAACGCTGCGTCGAGCGCGGGGTCGAGTACCTGACGCTGTTCGCTTTCAGTTCCGAGAACTGGCGCCGGCCTGCGGAAGAGGTATCGGTCCTGCAGCAGCTGTTCCGCGCCGCCCTCGAGCAGGAAGTGACGAAATTGCACGAAGTCGGCATTCGCCTGCGAGTCATCGGCGACCTCGAGCCGTTCGGGGGCGTCGTCGCGACCCTCGCGCGAAAGGCCGAAGCAATCACTGCCGAGAACCGCCGCCTCACGCTGACAATCGCTGCGAACTACGGCGGCCGGTGGGATCTGATGCAGGCCGTCAACCGGATGGTGGCCGAATCGCGCTCCGATCCCGTTGCCTACACGGAAAGCGACCTCGCTCGCCACCTTGCGCTCAACTACGCGCCCGAGCCGGATCTGTTCATTCGTACCGGAGGCGAGCAGCGGATCAGCAATTTCCTGCTCTGGCAGCTCGCCTATACCGAGCTCTGCTTCACGCCGACGCTCTGGCCCGACTTCGACGCACGTGCGCTCGACGACGCGATCACGTCGTACCAGGGTCGTGAACGGCGCTTCGGGCGGACCAGCGAACAGGTGTCCACGCCCCGGAAAGCGGCGAAACCGCGTGCCGAGCCCCGCAGGCGCCGCGCCTAGCGGGCTGGGGTCGCCCGCCCCGATGCTCCGGACGCGGGTCCTTACGGCCATCACGCTGGCCGCCGCGCTGCTCGTCGCGCTCTTCGCCCTGCCGTCGTGGGGCTGGAGCGCCCTGGCTGCGGTGATTCTGACGATTGCCGCATGGGAGTGGTGGGGCTTCGCGCGCGATGCCCGCGGCCCGCGCTTGGCGTATGCCCTCGGCATGGGGGCCGCGGGTGTCGGGCTTGCCTGGGCGCTCGGATTATCGACGGGTCGGCCGGGTGCGCTGCTGCTTTTTCCGGTCTACACGGCAGCCCTGCTTTTCTGGTTGATCGCGGTACCGATCTGGCTGCGTCGCCGCCCTGCGATGCCGTCGGCGTCGCTCGTACTCGGAGCGGGGGTCGTGGTGCTGATTCCGACCTTTCTCGCGCTGGTACAACTGCGTAATATGCAACCCGCGACGCTGCTGCTTGCCATGGGCGTCGCATGGGTAGCCGATATCGCGGCTTTTTTCGTCGGAAGACGGTTCGGCGTGCGCAAGCTTGCGCCGCAGATCAGCCCCGGGAAGACATGGGAAGGGTTTTACGGCGCGGTCATTGCGACGGCATGTTATGCGGTGGCGTGGGTCGCGCTCGCTCCACGTCATCTGCCCGCGCTCGTGCGTGACTTGCCAGGTACGCTTTTCTGGACGCTCGCCGTGGTGTGGATCCTCACCGTACTCGCCGTCCTGGGCGATCTGTTCGAATCTGCGATGAAGCGTCAGGCGGGCCTGAAAGACAGCGGCCGACTGCTGCCCGGTCACGGAGGCGTGCTCGATCGCGTGGATGCGCTGACGGCGACGCTACCGTTCGCAGCACTCATCTGGATGATTGCATGAGGTACGTCGAGCAGCTCGCCATCCTGGGCGCAACGGGCTCGATCGGGCGATCGACGCTCGACGTGGTAGCGCGCCACCCCGACCGCTTCCGCGTATACGCGGTCACTGCGCACAGCCAGACGCGCGAACTTGCGCGACTCTGCGCCGAGCATCGACCGCGTTACGCAGTGGTTGCCGACAGCGAGAATGCCACCACCCTTACGGCGCGCCTGCGTGAATTGGGTCTCGAGACCAGGGTGCTCGTCGGCGAGCGCGGTCTCATCGAAGTTGCGTCCATGCCGGAGGTCGACGTCGTCATGGCCGCGATCGTCGGCAGCGCCGGATTGCGGCCCACGCTCGCGGCGGCGCAGTGCGGAAAGAAGGTGCTGCTGGCAAACAAGGAGGCGCTTGTCATGGCGGGGCCGATCCTGATGTCGGCCGTGCGCGCCGGCGGCGGGCCGCTGCTGCCGATCGATAGCGAGCACAACGCGATCTTCCAGTGTCTGCCCCAGGGCGGGTCGGCGAGTGCCGGTCATGCCGGGGTTCGGCGCATACTGCTCACCGGGTCCGGCGGTCCGTTCCGGACGCGCAAGCTTGCGGAGCTCGATGCGGTCACGCCCGACGAGGCGTGCGCGCATCCGATATGGAGCATGGGTCGCAAGATCTCGGTGGATTCCGCCACGATGATGAACAAGGCGCTCGAGGTCATTGAAGCCCGCTGGCTCTTCGATGCCGCCCCGGATCAGATCGAGGTCGTCATTCACCCGCAAAGCGTGGTGCATTCCATGGTCGAATACGCGGATGGATCGGTGATTGCGCAGCTCGGCAATCCCGACATGCGCACGCCCATCGCGCAGGCGCTCGCCTACCCGGACCGGGTCGAGGCGGGGGTCGCGCCGCTCGATCTCGCGGAGTTCGGTGCGCTCACTTTCGAGCGCCCCGACTTCGTGCGGTTTCGGGCGCTGGCGCTGGCCTACGACGTGCTGCGCGCGGGTGGAACAGCGCAGGCAATCTTCAATGCCGCGAACGAGATCGCCGTGGAGGCGTTCCTCGCGGGCGCGCTGCCGTTCTCCCGGATTACGGACGTCATCGAGGCCACGCTCGACGCGATTCCCTGCCGCCCGGTGGAGGGGCTCGAGGATGTGCTCGAAGCGGATCGCCAGGCCCGCATGGCGGCGCGCGCGCGCGACCCGAGGCCGGCATGAGCGTTCTTTACACGCTGGTCGCCTTCGTCGTGGCGCTCGGCCTCCTGATTGTCGTCCACGAATTCGGCCACTACCTGGTCGCGCGCCTGTGCGGTGTGAAGGTCGTGCGTTTCTCAGTCGGATTCGGACGCCCGCTCTGGGTCCGCCGTCTCGGACGGGATCAGACCGAGTGGGTCATCGCGGCCGTGCCGATTGGCGGCTACGTCAAGATGGTCGACGAGCGCGAGGGACCGGTCGCGCCGGCCGATCTTTCGCGGGCATTCAATCGACAGGGTGTCGGGCGACGGATCGCGATCGTGGTCGCAGGACCGGTCGCGAACTTTCTCCTGGCCATCGCCTTGTACTGGGTGCTGTTCCTCGCCGGCATCCAGGAAGCGAAGCCGCTCCTGGGGACCCCGGATCCCGACACGCCGGCGGCCATTGCAGGGGTCAGGCAGGGCGACCTCGTCCGCTCGGTAAACGGGCAGGCCACGGCGAGCTGGAGCGATGTGCGCTGGCGCCTTCTCGAAATCATGCTCGAGCGCCGAAACGCGCGTCTCGAAGTGCTGGCGAACGGCAAGACGATCGAGTGGCGGGACGTCGAGCTCGCCACGCTCAGCGAGGCGGATCTCGAGAGCGATTTCCTCGTCAAGCTGGGCCTGCGACTCGACCGTCCGCGTGTCGCGCCCGTGATCGACACCTTGACCGCCGGGGGGGCTGCCGAAAAAGCCGGGCTGCGGCCCGGGGACCGCATCCTCTCGATCGACGGG
>JAABRB010000226.1 GCA_011391185.1 Betaproteobacteria bacterium | reverse complement strand
TACCAGGTCGCGACCGAGGATGATCACATCGCGCCCTGGCGCCAGACCTTCCGCTTGAACGGCTGGGTCACCGGGCGCAAGCGCTTCGTGCTATCGAGCTCGGGTCACATCCTGGGTATCGTCAATCCGCCGGTGACGCCGCCTAAGCGCCATTTCCGTGTCGCGCCCGCGCACCGCGGCCAGGGGGCCGACGCGTGGCATGCGACCGCGCTGGAGCACGCCGGGAGCTGGTGGGAAGACTGGCGGGCCTGGCTCGCCGAGCGCTGCGGAGAGCCCGGCGCGCCGCCGCTCCTAACGACGCAAGACTTCCCGCAAGTCGTTGCAGCTCCCGGCACCTACGTACTCGAATAGTGAGTGTCCATGGTGGGCCCATGCTGATCGGCGTGCCGAAAGAGATCAAGGTCCACGAGTTCCGCGTCGGGCTGACGCCGGAGAACGTGTGGCAGATCGCCTCGCGCGGCCATGCCGTCGTCGTCGAGCGTGACGCTGGCGCCGGCATCGGCGCATCGGACGAGGACTACCGCGCCGCGGGAGCCGCCGTCGCCGCGAGCGCGGAGGAGGTGTTCGGCGAAGCCGAGCTCATCGTGAAGGTGAAGGAGCCGCACGCGCCGAAGCGCGCGCAGCGGCAAGCTGCGGCAGGTCATCTCCGCGTGCACCGTGAAGAAGCGGTAACCATGCCGGGACGCCGCATCATCGCGTGGGGCGCGTCGCTGCTCCTGTTGATGCCGGCGGCCGCCGCGCCGGCCGGTGATTCCGGCGATGTCATGGCGGCGCGGTTCGCGCGGGAGGTGAACATGCGCCTGCGGGTGCCGGACGAGGAGCAGGCCGGTTACGCGGACCGGCTGGCCGACGCGCTGTCGGCAGCGGGTCTGCGCGAGACCGGGCCGCAATACTTCCTGCTGGTCGATCGCAGCCCGGTGATCCAGGCGGCCTTCGTCTACCTTTCATCGCCGGCGCGAGGCTGGCGCTTCATCGGTGCCTCGCCGGTCTCGACGGGATACGCCGGCGGCTTCGAGTACTTCATGACTCCGCCCGGCGTGTTCGGGCACGCGCTCGCGAACATGGATTTCCGCGCGGAGGGCACGCGCAACGCCAACGGCATACTCGGCTACGGCATTCGCGGCATGCGCGTGTTCGATTTCGGCTGGATCGAAGGCGAGCGGACCTGGGGCGCGGGCGGGCGCAGCCCCATGCGGTTGCAGGTGCATGCCACCGACCCGGACCTGCTCGAGCACCACCTGGGCCGTCCCCGCTCGAAAGGCTGCATCCGCATTCCCGCGTCGCTCAACGGGTTCCTCGACCGCTACGGGATACTGGATGCGGAGTACGAGCAGGCGGCCCGGCAGGGGCGTCATCTGTGGGTTCTGCGGCCAGACCGGGAGCCGGTCGAGGAACCGGGGATGTACCTGGTAGTTATCGATTCGGGCCGCAAGACGCGGCCAGCCTGGTCGCCCTGGCCGCCGCGGCGGGAAAGAGTCCCCGCGCAAGGCGTGCCGCAAGACGGGCCGATCCCGGCCCGATCCGTTGCGACCGGTAACGCGGTGCCGGATCAATCGTCCCCGTGCTGATCCCGGCATGGGGACGAAAGCATAAACACCTGATCCAGATCAAGATCGTCGCCCCGTTTCGCGCTAACATCGCACGTCAGGAAGCGGGTTCCCTTTTGTCGTTACCTCGAAGGAGGAAACAGTCATGAAGAAGCATCTCGTCGCGTCCGTCGCGTTCCTAGCCGCCGCTTGCGCCCAGGCGGCCGAACCATCCCTGCTGGACGCGGCCCGGAAGGAGGGCCGCGTGGCGTACTACGCCAACATGACGGCGATCGAGCCGATCATGAAGGCCTTCAGCACGGATACCGGGATAAAGGGCGAATACACCCGCATCTCGACGGCCAAGTTCGTGGCGACTGCGATCACCGAGTTCGAGGCCGGCAAGTTCATGGCCGACGTCGTGCAGGGACCGCTGCCTGTGCTCGAAATCCTCAAGGAAAAGGGCATGCTGGCCAAGTACAGCTCGAAGGTGACCGCGGGCTTCCCGGCGTGGACGCGCAAGGACGGGATCATTCAGCTCTTCGGCATCGAGTACATCGGCATCATCTACAACAAGGAGCAGGTCAAGGCGTCCGAGGCGCCGAAGCGCTACCTGGACCTCGCGGACCCGAAGTGGCGCGACAAGATCGTCATGCCGAATCCGTCCAACCATGCGACGACCATCGCGTTCCTGGTCGGTCTGCGCGATCACGTTTTCAAGTCGGAGGCCGAGTGGCGGAAGTTCCTGCAGGGTCTCGCAGCCAACCGCCCGATGTTCGTGGCATCACTGGGCCCCACGCCCGCGCCGATCGAGAGCGGCGAGAAGCCGATCGGCATCTCCATGCCCAAGTACATCATCACCAAGGCCCCGGCTCCCCTCGATTGGGCGCGGCTGCAGGACCCGCTCATGGGCACGCCGCGCGCGATCGCGGTGTCCGCGAAAGCCCCGCATCCCAACGCGGCGCGCGCGTTTGTGGACTACTGGCTCTCCAGCAAGGCGATGGGCATGATGGCCGAGGATGTCGGCGAGTACGTGCTCGCCCCGGGCGTGTTCCCGCCGATCGATGGCATGGGCAAGGCCAGGGTGCTGTCCATTCGCGAACTTTCGGACGAAGAAATCCAGAAGTGGGGCGCGGAGTTCAAAAAGATATTCGCCGTCAAGTGAACGGCGATTGACGCAACCACGGGCTGCCCGGCTGTCGCCGGCCGGGCAGCCCGCCGCTTTGTCGGCGAGCCGAAGGCACCACCATGGAAATCCGGATTCGCGGCGTTTTCAAGCATTACCAGTCCGAAGGCAGGACGATCAAGGCTCTCGACGGCGTCGACCTGACGATCCCAGCCCGCCAGATCTTCACGCTGCTGGGCCCCAGCGGCTGCGGCAAGACCACGCTGTTGCGCTGCATCGTCGGGCTGGAAGCGCCCGACGACGGCGAGATCAGCATCGGCGGCGAGGTGGTCTGGTCCAAACAGAAGAACATCAACGTTCCACCGGAGAAGCGCGGCCTGGGCATGGTATTCCAGACTTACGCGATCTGGCCGCACATGGACGTTTTCGACAACGTGGCCTATCCGCTCCAGGTGCGAAACGTCGACAAGAACACCATCCGCGAGCGCGTGGCGAACGCTCTGCGCTTCGTGCAGATGGAAGGATACGAGAGCCGGCCTGCGACCAGGCTCTCCGGCGGCCAGCAGCAGCGGGTGGCTCTCGCTCGCGCGCTCATCGCCGAGCCGAAGGTCATCCTGTTCGACGAGCCGCTGTCCAACCTCGACGCGAAGCTGCGCGAGGAAACGCGCAAGGAGTTGAAGGCCTTCCTCTCCGATCTGCAGATCACCGGCGTCTACGTGACCCACGACCGGGTGGAGGCGCTGGCGCTCTCGGACAGGATCGCCGTGATGCGCGCCGGCCGCCTCGTCGAGGTGGGCACGCCGCAGAAGATCTATTTCGACGCCGACACGCAGTTCGTGGCCGACTTCATCGGCCGCGCGAACCTGGTGAAGGCGCGCGTGCGCGGGGAGCAGGGCGGGCACACGGTCGTGGAGTGCGGGCTGGGCACGATCGCCTGCGCGCGGCGCGACTACGCTCCGGGCGCGGATGTCACCCTGTGCATCCGGCCGGAATTCATCCACGTCGTGCCGGGCGGGGCAAGCGGCGAGAACGCGGTGAACGGCCGCATCGAAACCCGGGTGTTCGTGGGCGAGGCCTACGAGTCCGAGATCCGTGCCGGAACCGAGCTGCTGCTCGCGCGTATCGACCCGGATGCGAAGCTGAAGACGGGCGACGCAGTCGGGTTCCGGCTCGACCCGGCGCATTGTCTGCTCGTGTCTGCCTGATGGACAAGGCACGCGCACAGCTCACCTGGACGCTGCTGGCGATCGTCGGGTTCCTGACGGTCGCCCCGGTGGTGATGCTCGCGCTCGGAAGCGTGTCGGAGGGCCTGACGGCGTTCGGCAAGCTCACGGCCGACAAGTACATCGCGGCCTACACCGACCCGGCGCTGTTCCAGGTGCTCTTCAACACGACAATCTTCGTGCTCGGGTCGTCCGTGCTGGCGACAGTCCTGGCCCTGTTCCTCGCCTACCTCAACACGCGGACCAACATCCCCTTCAAGGGCCTCTTCGGGATCCTCACGATCATCCCGATGATGATCCCGCACCTGCTGTTCTCGGTGAGCTGGGCGCTGCTGCTCAATCCCTCCAACGGCATGATCAACTCCGTGCTGAAGGGCCTGTTCTCACTGGAGAGCGCGCCGTTCAACATCTATTCCCTCGAGGGCATGATCCTGGTGGAGGCGCTGCTCGACCTGCCCATCGCTTACCTCATCATCGCGCCCGCGATGCGTTCATTCGATGTCGCGCTGGAAGAATCGTCCCGGGTTTTCGGCGCCGGGACGTGGCGCACGCTCCTCCGGGTGACGCTGCCCGTGCTGCGGCCGGCCATACTGGCGGCGTTCGTGCTCGGCATCGTGCGCGCCCTCGCATCCTTCGCCGTTCCGCAGGTGCTGGGCATGCCGGGGCGGGTCAACGTGCTGGCAACGCACATCTACGAGATGGTCTCGCTGGGCTTCGCCCCCGACTACGGCAAGGCCGCGGCGGTGGGAATGAGCGTGCTCGCCACCTCGGTCACGCTTATCTACGTCTACCGCGCGCTGACGGCGGAAAGCGGGAAGTACGTGACGATCGCGGGCCGCGGCTACCGGCCCACGCTGATCGAGCTGGGCAAGGCCCGCGTCCCACTCTTCGCCATCGTGGCGCTGCTCTCGTTCGTCATGGCCGTGCTCCCGGTGGCGGTCCTGCTCTACACCTCCTTCGTGCCCTATGTCATGGTGCCGGGCGCGCGCGCGATCTCCGCCATGAGCCTGAAGCACTGGACCGACGTGCTGCACGATCCGCTCTCGCTGCTCGCGCTGAAGAACAGCCTGTTTCTCGCCGTCGCGGGGGCCACGCTGGGCACGCTGCTGTCGGTCTTCGTGGGCTACGCGATCGTGAAGGTGAAGACGCGGGCCTCCGGGCTGCTCGAGTCGCTGACCTTCCTGTCGTTCTCGTTCCCGGGCATCGTCATCGGCGTGGGTTTCATGTGGTTCTTCGTGCAGACGCCGCTCTACGCGACGATCTGGGCGCTCCTGATCGGCTACATCGCGACCTATCTGCCCTACGGCGCGCGGCCGATGGCGAGCGCGTTCGTCACGATCCACGCCCACCTCGAGGAATCCTCGCTGGTGTGCGGGGCGAGCCCCCTGACGACCCTGCGCCGCATCATCGTGCCGCTGCTGATTCCCGGCATCGTGTCCTCCTGGATCCTGATGGCCTCTATGTTCGTGCGGGAGCTGACGCTGTCCGTGGTCCTGTCGCGGCCGGGCACGGAAGTCCTCGCCATCCAGATCCTGAAGTTCTCCGATGATGGCCTCTACGGCAAGCTGTCCGCGCTCGGCATCATCATGATCGGCATCACTACCGCGCTGGTGGTCGCCGCGACGCTGGTCGGCGACAAGCTCAAGGTGGGCGGGCACGCCGCGTAGTCCGGCCGCGGCGGGCGGGTCGGTCATGCCTTGATCTGCATCAATACCGGCATCGGGCCCGGCTCCTATGTTAGGCAAATCGCAGCCGATCCACTGGCCAGGTGAAAGAATGGCGGAAACCGCCGCGGACAGATTCATGCCGGAACGTATCAGCAAAACGGCATCACCGGAGCGAGTCACGCCCAACCTGGACGATTATGCCCGGGCACGCGCCGCTTTTTCATGGGATGCTGCGGCGCGAGGCCTGTCGGGGTTGCCGGGGGCGGCGGCATCAACATTGCCCATGAAGCGGTGGACCGGCACGCTGCCGGCGCGCGGGGCAGCCATCTTGCCTTGCGCTGGCTCGGAAAGAAGGGCGCGCCGCGTCCGACAGGCTATGGCATACCGGCATTTTCCGATCCTAAATTGGCCGGGCCGTCGACCGACAAACTCCC
>JAABRB010000023.1 GCA_011391185.1 Betaproteobacteria bacterium | reverse complement strand
GACGAGCTCAGGCAGATCCGTGATCAGTACGGCGACGAGCGGCGCAGCGAGATCGTCCTGAACGCCGAGGACATCGTGCTCGAGGATCTCATCACGCCCGAGGACGTGGTCATCACCTTCTCGCATACCGGATACATCAAGGCGCAGCCGCTCGCGGACTATCGCGCGCAGCGCCGCGGCGGGCGCGGGAAGCAGGCCGCGGCGACCAAGGAGGACGATTTCGTCGACCGCCTGTTCGTGGTGCATACGCACGACTACATGCTGTGTTTTTCGAGCCGCGGCCGGGTGTACTGGCTCAAGGGCTACGAGGTGCCGCAGGGCAACCGCCAGAGCCGCGGCAAGCCGATCGTGAACCTGCTGCCGCTCGAGGAGGACGAGCGGATCAATGCCGTCCTGCCGGTGAAGACCTTCGACGAGGAGCACTTCGTCTTCATGGCGACCACCAGCGGGTATGTCAAGAAGACCCCGCTCACGGATTTTTCGCGTCCGATGAAAAAGGGCATCATCGCCCTCGGGCTCGGGGACGCCGATTTCCTGGTCGGCGTGGCCATCACGGACGGCAAGCACGACGTCATGCTGTTCTCCGACGCCGGGAAAGCGGTTCGATTCGCCGAGGAGGACGTCCGTCCCGTGGGTCGCCAGGCGCGTGGCGTGATCGGGATGCGCCTCGGTGACGGCCAGTTCGTGATTTCGATGCTCGTCGCCGCCGACGAGAACCAGAGCGTGCTGACGGCCACCGAGCATGGCTTCGGCAAGCGGACGTCGATCGCCGAGTACACCCGCCACGGACGTGGCACGCAGGGAATGATCGCGATCCAGACCAGCGAGCGGAACGGCAAGCTCGTCGGTGCGACGCTGGTCGATGACAAGGACGAGATCATGCTGATCTCGACCGGCGGGGTGCTGATCCGCACCAAGGTCGATCAGATCCGGGAAATGGGACGCTCCACGCAAGGCGTCAGCCTGATCAACCTCGATGCGGGAACCCGGCTCGCGGGTGTCCAGCGCATCGTCGAGACCGAG
This sequence comes from Betaproteobacteria bacterium, assembly GCA_011391185.1. The sequence continues at coordinate 17,808 of JAABRB010000023.1, read as the reverse complement.
GACGTCGCCATTGTGGACGGAAACGGCGGGGACGGAAACGGCCGGGACGGAAACGGCGGTCACGGCGCACATCGCGGGAATGGCAAGGACATCGACGGCGAGGAGCCGGACGTCCGGGGCGAGGCCTGACGATGCGGTGGTCACATCGCGCGGCCCGGGGAATCGGCCGCCACCGGGTATCGAGTTGCGGTCGAGGATGAGATCTGAAAGGAAATTCGCGTGGGCAGGGTATTGAATTTCTCCGCAGGTCCGGCGGTGTTGCCGGAAGAGGTTCTCAGGCAGGCCGCCGAGGAGATGCTCGACTGGCGAGGCAGCGGCATGGGCGTGATGGAGATGAGTCATCGCGGACCGGAGTTCATGTCGATCGCGGAAGCAGCCGAGGCGGATCTGCGCGACCTGCTGGGCGTGCCGCAGGGGTACAAGGTTTTGTTCCTGCAGGGTGGCGCGACGCTGCAGTTCTCCATGGTCCCGATCAACCTGCTGGGCGGCCGGACGAGCGCCGATTATGTGAATACCGGCGAGTGGTCGAAGAAGGCGATCAAGGAGGCGCAGCGGTTTTGCCGCGTCAACGTGGCGGCGAGCGCCGAGGATGCGAACTTCAGCTACATGCCGGAGCAAGGCAATTGGAAGCTCGATCCGGCCGCCGCCTACGTGCACGTCTGCACGAACGAGACGATCGGCGGCGTCGAGCTGAACTGGGTCCCCGCGACGGGTGACGTTCCGCTCGTCGTCGACATGTCGTCGCACATGCTGTCGCGACCGATCGATGTCGGACGGTACGCCTTGATCTACGCGGGCGCGCAGAAGAATATCGGCCCGGCGGGCCTCGCGATCGTGATCATTCGCGACGAGCTGCTCGGCAAAGCGCCGGCTAACGCCCCTGGCATGCTCGACTACAAGGTCCACGCTGACGCGCAGTCGATGTCGAATACGCCGCCCACGTATGCGGTCTACATTGCCGGGCTCGTGTTCAAGTGGCTGAAGCGCCAGGGCGGTGTCGCGGGGATCGAGGTGCGCAACATCGAGAAAGCGCGGCTGCTCTATGATTTCATCGACGGATCGATGTTCTACCGGAATCCGGTGCGCAAATCGGACCGCTCGCGCATGAACGTACCGTTTACGCTGGCCGACTCAAAGCTCGACGCGGCGTTTGTCGAGGGCGCGAAGGAGCGCGGCATGGTGCAGCTGAAGGGGCACCGCTCGGTCGGCGGCATGCGTGCCTCGATCTACAATGCGATGCCGATCGAAGGAGTGCGGCGGCTCGTCGAATACATGCGTGAATTCGAGGTAAAGCGTGGTTGAGCGATATCGGATCCTGGTCCTGAACCAGGTCTCGGACGTGGGCCTGAAGCGCCTGCCGGCTGACCACTACGAATGCGCCAAGGACATTTCGCGTCCCGACGCCATTCTCGTGCGCTCGGCGGACATGCATGCCGTGACCATCCCGGAGACCGTGAAAGCGGTCGGCCGTGCCGGTGCCGGAACGAACAACATCCCCGTAAAGGCGATGAGCGCGCGCGGCATCCCGGTGTTCAATGCGCCGGGTGCGAACGCCAATGCGGTCAAGGAGCTGGTGCTGTCCGGCATGCTCATCGCGGCGCGCAATCTGGTTCCCGCGATCGATTTCGTGAAGTCGCTGAAGGGCGACGACAGGAGCCTGCACCGGCAGGTCGAGGAAGGAAAGAAGCAGTTCGCCGGAATCGAGCTGCCGCAGCACACCCTTGGCGTCATCGGTCTGGGCAAGATCGGCAGCCTCGTCGCCGACGTGGCGATTCGCCTGGGCATGAACGTGCTCGGCTTCGACCCCGAAATCACGGTGGAAGCGGCCTGGAGCCTGCCCTCGCAGGTGCGCAAGGCGCACTCCATCGACGAGGTCCTGAAAAGCTGCCACTTCGTCACGCTTCACGTGCCGTTGGTCGAGGCGACCCGGCACCTCGTCAACCAGCGCAATCTCGGGTCGGTCCGGCCGGGCGCGGTGCTGCTCAATTTTTCCCGTGAAGGGATCGTGGACGACGCCGCCGTGGTGGAGGCGCTCGCAGCGCAGCGACTCCGCTACTATGTGACCGATTTCCCGAGCAGCGTGCTCGACGGCCATCCGGGCGTGATTGCGCTGCCGCACCTGGGGGCCTCGACCCGCGAGGCGGAGGAGAACTGCGCCATCATGGTGGTCGATCAGCTGCGCGACTTCCTGGAGAACGGCAACATCGTCAATTCGGTGAACTTCCCGACCGTGATGATGCCGCGCGAAGCGCCGTTCAGGATGTGCGTCTCGCACGCCAATGTGCCGAACATGGTGGGACAGATCTCGGCGACGATGGGCGAGAACCGGCTCAACATCCACAACATGATCAACAAGTCGCGCGACGCGCTCGCCTACACGCTGCTCGACGTGGACAGCGCGCCATCACCGTCGGTGCTCGCGGCGCTCCGGAGCATCGATGGCGTGCTGGACGCGCGTTTCCTGCCCGCCGGGCGGTGACCGCGTGACCGACGACATTGCCAAACGCCGCGCTGCAATCGATGCGCTCGATCGCGAGATCGTCCGGCTCGTGAACGAGCGGGCCGGGCACGCCCGGGAGATCGGGCGTCTCAAGGGGGACGGACCGGTGTACCGCCCCGAGCGCGAAGCGGAAGTCCTGCGACGCGTGATCGCCGAAAATCCCGGGCCGCTTCCGGCCGACGCGCTGGGGCGAATTTTCGTCGAGGTGATCTCCGCGTGCCGCGGGCTCGAAGCGCAGCTCAAGATCGCCTACCTCGGGCCGGCGGGGACGTTCAGCGAGATGGCGGTCGCCCGGCAATTCGGCGGCACCGTCGAAGCCCTGGCGCACGATTCGATCGATGAAGTCTTCCGGTCGGTCGAGATGGGTGGCGCGGGGTTCGCGGTCGTGCCGGTCGAGAATTCCACCGAGGGCGCGATCGGGCGCACGCTCGATCTGCTGCTCGCCACGCCGCTCCGGATCTGCGCGGAAATCGTGCTGCGTGTGCACCAGAACGCGCTGCGCAGCAGTGCCGGGCTGGATGGCGTCGAGCGCATCTACTCGCACGCGCAGTCGCTCGGACAGTGCCGCGGCTGGATTGCGCGCAACCTGCCGCATGCCGAATGCGTGCCGCTCGTGAGCAACGCCGAGGCGGCGCGCCGCGTCGCCGGCGAGGCCACCGCCTGCGCGATCGGGCCGGCCATCGCCGCCGAGCGCTACGATCTGCAGATCGTGGCGGCCAATATCGAGGACGATCCGAAGAACATGACGCGATTCCTCGTGCTCGGCCATCAGGCGCCCGGCCCGAGCGGTCGTGATCGCACGTCCCTGGTGATGACGGTGCCGAATCGGCCTGGCGCGCTCCACGCCCTGCTGACGCCCCTCGCGAAGCACGGCGTGTCGATGACGCGTATCGAGTCGCGGCCCGCGCGTCACGTGGCCTGGGAGTACATGTTCTACGTCGACCTCGAGGGTCACGAGCAGGATGCGAAGATCGCTCCGGCGATTGCCGAGCTCCGGGGCATCGCCCCGTCCCTTAAGGTTCTTGGTTCGTATCCGAGCGCCGTGCTATGAGCGCCAGGCAATCCGGCGGGAAGAACGGGACCCAGGCCGCCCAGCCGCTCGATCCCTGCGAGCTCGTGCCGGGCTACATCCGGGCGATCGCCCCGTACCAGCCCGGAAAACCGATCACCGAGCTTGCGCGCGAGTTCGGGCTCGACGAGCGGAAGATCGTGAAGCTCGCGTCGAACGAGAACCCGCTCGGGATCGCGCCCCGCGCACGCGCAGCGATCGAGGCGGCGCTCCCCGATCTCGCGCGGTATCCGGACGGATTCGATCTGACGCAGGCGATTTCGGTCCGACTGGGTGTCGGCATGGAGCGCGTCGTGCTGGGCAACGGCTCGAACGACGTGCTCGAGATGGTGGCCGGCGCATTCCTCGCCCCCGGGCGGGCGGCGGTATTCGCGCAGCATGCGTTCGCCGTCTACCCGCTCGCGACGCAGGCGCGCGGTGCGCAATGCATCGTGGTTCCGGCAAGGGAGTACGGGCACGACCTGCCGGGAATGCTGGCCGCGATCACGCCGGAGACACGGGTCGTCTTCATCGCCAACCCGAACAACCCGACGGGCACCATGCTTCCCGCGGACGAGGTGGAAAGCTTCCTGCGGCGTGCGCCACGCAGCGTTGTCATCGTGCTCGACGAGGCCTACAACGAATATCTCGAGCCGCCGCTGCGCTGTCCGAGCGTGGCCTGGCTGGCCAGGTACCCGAACCTCGTCGTCGTCAGGACGTTCTCCAAGGCGTACGGGCTTGCCGGGCTGCGCATCGGGTACGGCGTGTGCCATCCCGACATCGCCGCCATGCTGAATCGCGTTCGCCAGCCGTTCAACGTCAACAACCTCGCGCTGGTCGCCGCCGGTGCGGCACTGGGCGACGAGGCGTTCATGGAGCGCAGCTACCGGCTGAACGTGGCAGGCATGAAGCAGCTGACGGCCGGCGCCGGACGACTCGGCCTGCGCTGGATCCCGTCGTTCGCGAATTTCGTCAGCATCGAGATTCCGCGCGCCAACGGAAAGAGTGCGGCGGGCGCGGTCTATCAACGACTGCTCAGGCAGGGCGTGATCGTGCGACCGGTGGCCGGCTACCAGATGCCGGACCACCTTCGGGTCACCATTGGCCTGCCCGACGAAAACGAACGGTTCCTTGGCGCGCTCGAAAAGGCGCTCGGTGAAGACGCACCCTGACAAGGCATTGCAGAACTCCGTGCACGCTCGCCAGCTCGGTCGAAGCCGCCGCCGCGGGCACTCTCTGACAGCCAACTAACGTGGCCCCTGTCGGCAAGGTCGCAATCGTCGGAGTCGGGCTGATCGGCGGCTCGTTCGCGCTCGCGCTCCGGGGCGCAGGCCGCGTGCAGGAATTCATCGGGGTCGGCCGCTCGCACGCGAACCTGGACCGCGCGCTGGCGCTCGGCGTCATCGACGGCACCGCGAGCCTGGCGGAGGCGGTGCGGGGCGCGGACCTCGTCTTTCTGGCAATGCCCGTCGGCGCAACCGCCATGGTGCTCGATGCGATCGCGCCGCACCTGGGCCCCCGCACACTGGTCACCGACGCTGGCAGCACCAAGCGGGACGTGGTCGACGCTGCACGGGCCGCGCTCGGTGCCCATTTCTCGCGATTCGTCCCCGGGCACCCCATTGCGGGGGCGGAGCAATCAGGCGTGGACGCCGCGCGCGCGGAGCTCTTCACGGGCAAGCGCACCGTCCTCACGCCGGTGGCCGAAACGGACGCCCGGGCCTGCGACGCCGTTCGCGAGCTTTGGCGCCGCTGCGGAGCCACTGTTCACGAGATGTCGCCCGGGGCGCACGATGAAGTGTTCGCCGCCGTGAGCCATCTCCCGCACCTCCTCGCGTACGCGCTCGTGCACGACGTTGCCACGCACAGCATGGCCGATCTGCTGTTCGAGTACGCGGCGAGCGGCTTTCGCGATTTCACGCGCATCGCGTCGAGCCATCCGGAGATGTGGCGCGACATCTGCATGGCGAACCGGTCGGCCCTGCTTGCCGAGCTCTCCCGGTTTGAATCGGTGCTTGCCGACGCGCGCCGACTTCTCGAGGCGCAGGACGCCGCGGGGCTCGAGCGTCTGTTCGACGGCGCGCGACGCGCACGGGACGGGTGGCTCGCGCAACCATGACGGTCTCCTACTCGATACAGCCCGGTGGCCGCCTCGACGGGATCGTCCGCGTTCCCGGCGACAAATCCGTTTCGCACCGATCCATCATCTTCGGGTCGATCGCTACCGGCGCGACGCACATCGCGGGGTTTCTCGAGGGCGAGGACGCGCTGGCGACCATGAACATTTTTCGCGCACTCGGTGTGGGGATCGAAGGGCCGGTGGCGGGGGATGTCACCGTGCACGGCGCCGGGCTTCGCGGCCTGCAAACGCCGAACCGGATTCTCGACTGCGGGAATTCCGGCACGTCGATGCGCCTCCTGGCGGGACTGCTCGCGCCCCAATCGTTCGACTGCGAGCTGACAGGCGATGCGAGCCTGCGCACGCGTCCGATGCGCCGTGTCGCGGACCCTCTCGCGGCGATGGGTGCACGCATCGACACTGCGGACGGGGGGCGCCCGCCGCTCAGAATCCGGGGCAATCCGGGCCTGCATGGCATCGACTATGCGATGCCCGTCGCAAGTGCGCAGGTCAAATCCGCGCTGCTGCTCGCCGGGCTCTATGCGTCGGGCACGACCCGCGTCACCGAGCCCGCCCCGACGCGCGATCACACCGAGCGCATGCTTGCGGCATTCGGGTACGCGGTACAGCGCGCCGGCGCCGCCATTGCCGTGCGCGGCGGCGGAACGCTCCGCGCGGCCGAAATCGCCGTGCCGGCGGACGTCTCATCCGCGGCGTTCTTCATGGTGGGCGCGACGATTGCCCCCGATTCGGATGTCACGCTGCGGGATGTGGGCGTCAATCCCACGCGCACCGGAGTGATCGAGATCCTGCGCCTGATGGGTGCGGACCTCACGGTGCTGAATCTGCGCGAGCTCGGCGGCGAGCCGGTGGCGGATATCCGGGTGCGGTCCGCGGATCTGCGGGGAATCGACATTCCGCGCGAGCTCGTGCCGCTTGCGATCGACGAGTTTCCAGCCCTGTTCGTGGCCGCCGCCAGCGCCCGGGGACGCACCGTGCTGCGCGGCGCGGAGGAATTGCGGGTCAAGGAGTCGGACCGCATCCAGGTCATGGCGGAGGGGCTGGCCGCGATCGGCGCGCAGGCCGTGCCGACTCCCGACGGGATGATCATCGACGGCGGCGCCTACGCGGGCGGGATCGTCGAATCACACGGCGATCATCGGATTGCGATGGCGTTCGCCATGGCGGCGCTTCGCGCGCGCGCGCCGATCGTCATTCACGAGTGCGCCAACGTCGCCACCTCGTTTCCCGCCTTTGTCGGCATTGCGCGCCGCGCCGGACTGCGGATCGAGGAGCTCGCGTGATCCCGGTCATCGCCATTGACGGGCCGTCCGCCTCCGGCAAGGGGACCGTCGCCCAGGCCGCCGCCCGGTCGCTGGGGTGGAAGTATCTCGATAGCGGCGCGCTGTACCGGCTAGTGGCGCTGGCGGCAATCGAGTCCCGGGTCGACTGGAATGACGCGCGTCTCGCGGAGATCGCCGCAGGGCTCGACGTGCGGTTCGAGGGGGACGAGGTCTGGCTTGCGGGCCGGCGGGTCACCGACGCGATCCGGACCGAGGAGTGCGCGATCGGTGCGTCGCGCGGCGCGGCGGTGCCGGCGGTCCGGAATGCGCTGCTCGACAGTCAGCGGCGGTTCCGTGTGGCCCCTGGCCTGGTGGCCGAGGGACGCGACATGGGGTCCGTGGTCTTTCCGGATGCGATGCTGAAGGTCTTCCTCACCGCGAGCGCCGAGGCCCGCGCGTCGCGCCGCCATAAGCAGTTGATCGACAAAGGAATCCCTGCTAACATTCAAACTCTTTTGCGCGATCTGCAGGAGCGCGACGCGCGGGACGCGCAGCGCCCCGTCGCACCGCTCAGGCAGCTGCCCGACGCGTATCTGCTCGATACGACTCGATTGACGGTCGACGAGGCAGTGGCGCGAGTGCTCGGCTGGTACGGTGAGCGAGCGAGGGATGCGTGAAAGAGAAGCGTGAAAATGGTGACGGCTGGCCGCCCGGCCGCGTCGTGTGTGCAACCAGCCCCGTCCGTGCCGGACGGGCGGAACTCAGGTAACTCAGCCCTTTATGTCTAATGTTGCTCCTGCAGTGGTTTCCCCCGCAGTGCCCCCCCAGGAAAGCTTTGCCGCCCTCTTCGAGGAGAGCCTCAGTCGCAAGGAAATGCGCATCGGCGAGGTGATCACGGCGGAAGTGGTGCGCATCGATCAGAACTTCGTCGTCGTCAATGCCGGACTCAAGTCGGAGAGCTTCATCCTCATCGAGGAGTTTCGCAACGATGCGGGCGCGGTCGACGTCAAACCGGGCGACTTCGTGCCGGTCGCGATCGAGGCCCTGGAGGACGGTCACGGTGAAACCCGGCTGTCCCGCGACAAGGCCAAGCGTCTCGCGGCCTGGCTCGACCTCGAGAAGGCGCTGGAGACCGGCACTTCGGTCGAGGGCGTGGTCTCAGGCAAGGTGAAGGGCGGACTGACCGTCATGATGAACGGCATCCGCGCCTTCCTGCCCGGCTCGCTCGTCGATCTGCGCCCCGTGAAGGACACGACGCCCTACGAGGGCAAGACGATGGACTTCAAGGTGATCAAGCTCGATCGCAAGCGCAACAACGTGGTGGTGTCGCGCCGCGCCGTGCTCGAGCGGTCTGCGGGCGCGGAGCGCGATGCACTGCTCGCCACGCTCCAGGAAGGCACGGTCGTCAAGGGCATCGTCAAGAACATCACCGACTACGGCGCGTTCGTGGATCTGGGCGGCATCGACGGACTGCTGCACATCACCGACCTGGCCTGGCGGCGCGTCAAGCATCCGACCGAGGTGCTTTCGGTCGGCGACGAGGTGAATGCCAAGATCCTGCGGTTCGACCAGGAGAAGAACCGCGTGTCGCTGGGTCTCAAGCAGCTGGGCGATGATCCGTGGGTCGGGCTCGGGCGGCGCTATCCGACGGGCACGAGGCTTTTCGGCAAGGTGACCAATCTCACCGATTACGGCGCATTCGTCGAGATCGAGTCGGGCATCGAGGGGCTCGTGCACGTGTCGGAGATGGACTGGACGAACAAGAACGTCCATCCGTCCAAGGTGGTGCAGGTGGGCGACGAAGTCGAGGTGATGATTCTCGAGATCGACGAGGACCGTCGCCGGATCTCGCTCGGAATGAAGCAGTGCCTGCCCAACCCCTGGGACGAATTCGCGCAGAATCACCGCAAGGGCGAACGCGTCAAGGGCCAGATCAAGTCCATCACGGATTTCGGCATCTTCATCGGGTTGCCGGGCGGAATCGACGGCCTGGTGCATCTCTCCGATCTTTCGTGGAGCCTGACCGGCGAGGAAGCGGTCAAGCAGTTCAAGAAGGGCGAGGACGTCGAGGCCGTCGTCCTGTCGATCGATGTCGAGCGCGAGCGGATTTCGCTCGGTGTGAAACAGATCGAGGGCGATCCCTATTCCAACTTCGTCACCACCCACGACAAGGGCGCCCTGGTCTCCGGAACCGTGAAGAGCGTCGATGCCAAGGGCGCAGTGGTTTCCCTGGGCGGCGACGTGGAAGCATATCTCCGCGCATCGGAGGTATCGCGCGATCGCGTCGAAGATGCCCGTACCCATCTCAAGGAAGGCGATACGGTGCAGGCGATGATCATCAACATCGACCGCAAGACCCGCGGCATCAACCTGTCGATCAAGGCGCGTGATTCGGCGGAGCAGGACGTTGCAATGAAAAAGCTGCAAAGCGAGTCGGCGGCGAGCTCCGGAAGCACCAATCTCGGGGCGCTGCTGAAAGCCAAGCTGGACACCAAGAATACGCAGAACTGACAGGGGGAGGGGATGACCAAGTCGGAGCTGATCGCGCGGCTGGCGGCACGCTATCCGCAGTTGGTCGCGAAGGACGCAGAATACGCCGTCAAGATGGTCCTTGACGCGATGACGCACAGCCTGGTCAGCGGCGAGCGCATCGAGATTCGCGGATTTGGCAGTTTTGGATTGAACTACCGCCCTGCGCGGGTCGGACGCAATCCGAAGTCCGGTGAGCGCGTGCATGTCCCGGAGAAATATGTGCCGCATTTCAAGGCCGGAAAGGAGCTGCGCGAGCGCGTCGACGGCAATCCGCCCAGCGAGCAATCGCAAACCTCGACGGAGCTGCAATCAGCGCAGTCGTAGAGCCAATGGAAGCCTTGTCAGAATCGCTGTGGCGGGCGTTCTCCGGCCGCAGCCGTAATGCGGGCTGATCGAATGGCGATCCTGCGCTTTTTTTCCACCCTGATCTGGACGGTCGTCTTCGTGGCGCTCCTGCTCTTCGCGCTGAAGAACACCGATCCGGTCGCCGTCCGGTTCTACTTCGAGCAGGAATGGCGCGCACCGCTGATGCTGGTGGTGCTGGCGGCATTTGCCGCAGGTGCCGTGTTCGGGATGATCGCCAGCATCCCGGCATTCATACGCCGGCAGCGCGAGATCGGGGGCCTGAAGAAAGAGCTCAGGCTTCGGCCGGCCGCCCCTGCCGGCGCGGAGTCGTCGGGGGCATCCGGAGACGCGCCGCCACGGATGTAGCCGTACGCGCGCACCCCGAAGGCCGGAAACACGACTGAGGTGAACGGGAATATGCGCGCCCGGTTTGGCCCGTCCGTATCCGGAACACGATACTAGCCGACGTGCCCGAATTCGAGTTCTGGTGGCTGATCGCATTCCCCGTGTTTTTCGGACTCGGCTGGCTGGCCGCGCGCATCGATATCAAGCACGTCATGACCGAATCGCGCCGGGTCCCGCGCTCCTACTTCACGGGACTCAACTTTCTGCTGAACGAGCAACCCGACAAGGCGATCGAGGCGTTCACCGAGGTCGTCAAGGTGGACCCGGAAACCATCGAGCTGCACTTTGCGCTCGGCAGCCTGTTTCGCCGACGGGGCGAGACCGAGCGCGCGATTCGCATGCACAAGAATCTGCTCGAACGATCCGATCTCGCGCAGGAGCAGCGTGTCATGGCCCTCCACGAGCTCGGTCAGGACTATCTGAAGGCGGGACTGCTTGACCGGGCCGAGGAAGCCTTCGAGCGGCTGGCAGAAGGTCCGTATCGGGGCACGGCGCTGAAGAACCTGCTGGACATCTATCAGCAGGAGAAGGACTGGGAGAAGGCGATCGGTGCGGCGCACGAGTTCGAACGCGATTCCGGACAAAGCTGGCAAAAGGAGATCGCGAATTTCTACTGCGAGCTCGCGGCGGTCGAAATCAACCACTCGCGGAGCGACCGCGCGCGGACGCATCTCGAGGACGCGCTGCGCGCCAGTCGCAAGTGCGTGCGTGCGAGCATTCTCCTGGGCGACATCGAGGCGGCGGAAGGCAATCATGAGGCCGCAGTGGAGGCCTGGAAGCGCGTCGAGACGCAAAACCCCAGCTATCTCGCGCTGGTCGCGCAACGATTGCTCAAGAGCTTTCAGTTGATCGGACAGACCGAACACGGGCTCACACTGTTGCGCGGCTACCTGGCCGAGCACCCGTCGCTCGATCTGTTGGACGTCGTCTTCCAGCTCAGTATCGACGCCAAGGGCGCGCAAGCCGCCTATGAGCTCGTGCGCGACGAGTTGCGCCGCAACCCCACGCTGCTGGGATTGGACCGCCTGCTGGAGGCGCAGCTGCTGACCGCGTCCGCGGAGCGCCGTCCGGATCTCGAGATGGTGCGGGGACTGGTTCACAGCCATACGCAGAAGCTTTCGCGCTACCGTTGCGAGAGCTGCGGATTCCGGGCCCGCCAGTTCTACTGGCAGTGCCCGGCGTGCGCAGGCTGGGAGACTTACCCGCCCCGTAGAACCGAAGAATTCGAGGTCGCGTCATGAGCGAGCGCCAGGCCGTGCTTCCCGATCTCTCCCAGGCTCGCGTGCTCGTCGTCGGAGACGTGATGCTCGACCGGTACTGGTACGGCGAAGTCGAGCGAATCTCGCCGGAGGCGCCGGTGCCGGTGGTCAAGGTGCAGCGAACGGAAGAGCGACCAGGCGGCGCGGCAAACGTTGCGCTCAACGCCGCGGCGCTCGGCGCGAAGGTGGCGCTGCTTTCGGTCGTCGGCACTGACGAAGCCGGTGCCTCGCTCGAGCGCCTCATCACCGCCAGGGGAATCTCGACCAGCCTGCACCGTGACAGCAAGCTCGCAACCACGGTGAAATTGCGAGTGATCGGCCGCCGGCAGCAGTTGCTGCGTGCCGACTTCGAGACCGCTCCGAGCCATGAGGTGCTCGCCGGAAAACTGGCCGAATTCGAGGCGATGCTCGGCCAATGCGACGCGGTGGTGCTTTCCGATTACGGCAAGGGTGGACTCGCACACATTGCCCGGATGATCGAGCTTGCCCGGGCACAGCGCCGGATCGTGCTGGTCGATCCGAAGGGCGACGATTACTCGAAGTACCGGGGTGCGACGATGGTCACCCCCAACCGCACCGAGCTGCGCGAAGTGGTCGGGCGGTGGAAGAATGACGAGGACTTCGAGCGGCGCGCCGAAGGGCTGCGCGCGGAGTTGGAACTCGCGGCGTTGCTCGTCACCGTCGGCGAGGACGGCATGGCGCTGTTCGAGAAGGGCGGTGTGCTGCGTCAATCCGCGCGGGCGCGCGATGTGTACGACGTGACCGGCGCGGGCGATACGGTCATCGGCACCCTGGCAGTGATGCTGGCTGCCGGCGCAACAATGCACGAAGCGGTTCGCGTGGCGAACCACGCTGCGGGAATTGCGGTCGGAAAATTCGGTACGGCAGTGGTGCAACCCGAAGAGCTCACCGCCGATCTGCAGGGTTTAGCGGGTCGTTAAAGAATGCGTGCCATTGCGACTTCGCGTTATGACTTCAGCGTACAAGACAAAACATGGTCGTACGAACAAGGGGGAAAGCCCCCTTGTATATCCCCCGGATCGAACAAGGGGCAGGCCCCTGGTAAATCCCCTCAGGTGCGTGCACGAGATATTCAGACGCACTTCCAGACGGGCAGGACGGTAGCATGACCCCTCATTACGCAGTGACCGGCGCGGCCGGCTTCATCGGCTCGAATCTCGTCAAGGCCCTGAACAAGCATGGCGTCACCAACATCCTGGCGGTCGACGACCTGATGCAGGGCGACAAGTTCCGGAACCTCGTCGGCTGCGAGATCGCCGACTACATCGACAGGGAGGAGTTTCTCGAGCGGATCGAGGGTGGCGCTTTCGACGGCGGGCTCGACGCGATCCTGCATCTGGGTGCGTGCTCGGACACGATGGAGGCCGACGGGCGCTACATGATGGCGAACAATTACCGTTACTCCCTGGATCTGCTCGAATTCTGCCAGGAGGAGGAAATACCGTTCATTTACGCCTCGTCGGCCTCGGTGTACGGCAGCGGGCGGGTATTCCGCGAAGGGGCGCCGCACGAAGCGCCTCTGAACGTCTACGGTTACTCGAAGTACCTCTTCGACCAGATCGTGCGCCGCCGGCTGCACGATCTTCACGCGCCGGTTGTCGGCCTGCGTTACTTCAACGTCTACGGGTTGAACGAGGGGCACAAGGGCAGGATGGCGTCGGTCGCGTGGCATTTCTTCAACCAGTATCGCAGCGAGGGCAAGGTGCGGCTCTTCGAAGGATCGGGCGGATTCGGGAACGGCGAGCAGCGCCGGGATTTCGTCTCGGTCGAGGACGCCGTGAAGGTCAACCTGCACTTTCTGCAGGAGAAGGACATCTCGGGCATCTTCAATGTCGGAACCGGTCGCGCCCAGACGTTCAACGACGTTGCCGTCGCGACCGTCAATGCGTGCCGCGCCGGCGATGGCAAGCCCATGCTCGATCTGGGCGACCTGAAGCTGCAGGGTGCGATCGAATATATTCCGTTCCCGGAGGCCCTGAGGGGCAAGTACCAGAGCTTCACCGAGGCCGACCTGACGGCGCTCCGCAAGAGTGGCTACGACGCGCCGTTTGTCACGGTCGAGGAAGGGGTCGGGCGTTACGTCGCCGATCTTCTCACGCGCGAGCAGAAGGGTTAGAAAAATGTGGCGGACCATGGACGACACGGTCGGGGGGACTCCGCTCGTGCGTCTGAAACGGATGCCGGGTGACACCAGCAACGTCATCCTGGCGAAACTCGAGGGAAACAATCCTGCGGGTTCGGTGAAGGATCGCCCGGCACTGTGGATGTTTCGCGGCGCGGAGGAGCGGGGTGAAATCAAGCCGGGCGATACGCTGATCGAACCGACCAGCGGCAACACCGGCATCGCGCTCGCGATGGTCGCCGCCATGCGTGGCTACCGGATGGTCCTGGTCATGCCCGAACACCTCTCGATCGAGCGCCGGCAGACCATGGCGGCGTTCGGTGCGGAGATCATCCTTACATCGAAGGAAGGTGGCATGGAGGGTGCCCGCGACATCGCAGAAAGAATGGTGCGTGAGGGCAAGGGCCGGATGCTCGATCAGTTTGCCAATCCCGACAACCCGCGCGCCCACTACGAGAGCACCGGACCGGAGCTCTGGCGCGAGACCGAGGGCCGGATCACGCACTTTGTCTCGAGCATGGGCACGACCGGGACGATCATGGGGGTGTCCCGCTTCATGAAGGAGCAGAAAGCGGCGATCCAGATCATCGGCTGCCAGCCCGAGGAAGGTTCGCAGATTCCGGGCATCCGGAAGTGGCCGGAAGCATACCTGCCGCGCATCTACGACAAGGCGCGCGTGGATCGCCTGGAGTACGTGAGCCAGGCCGACGCCGAGGAGACGGCCCGGCGTCTCGCGGCGGAGGAGGGGATCTTCGCGGGAATCTCGTCGGGCGGCGCGATGGCGGTGGCGCTGCGGGTCTCGAACGAGGTCAAGGAATCGGTCATCGTCACGATCGTGTGTGACCGCGGCGACCGGTACCTGTCCACCGGCGTGTTTCCCGCGTGAGCGGGGTGCGATGACGCCCACACTCGTCTTCGATATCGAGACGGTCCCGGACGTCGCGGGCCTGCGCTCGCTCTACGAGCTCGATCCCGACCTGACCGATTCGGATGTTGCCGAGATCGCCTTTCAGCGGCGCCGCGCGGTGACCGGAAACGATTTTCTCCAGCCTCACCTGCACCGGGTCGCAGCCATCTCCTGTGCGCTGCGCGAAGGCGACAGCCTCACGGTCTGGTCGCTGGGAGCGCCGGAGGACAGCGAGGCGCAGTTGATCCAGCGATTCTACGACGGCATCGACAAGTACACGCCGCAGCTCGTTTCCTGGAACGGCGGCGGGTTCGACCTTCCGGTCCTGCATTACCGGGGGCTCGTCAACGCGGTCGTGGCGGCGCGCTATTGGGACCTGGGCGACGACGATCGGGAGTTCAAGTTCAACAATTACATCGGTCGCTACCACACCCGGCACATCGACCTGATGGACCTGCTCGCCCTCTACCAGCCGCGCAACAACGCGCCACTGGACGATATCGCGCGACTGATGGGGCTGCCGGGAAAGCTGGGCATGGACGGCTCGCAGGTGTGGGGCGCCTACCGGGAAGGGCGTATCGCGGAGATCCGCAACTACTGCGAGACCGATGCCGTCAACACGTGGCTCGTCTTCCTGCGTTTCAAGCTGATGCGCGGGGCGATCAGCGTCGAACAGCATGCGCGCGAGACGGCCCTCGTACGTTCGACGCTGGCGCGGCTCGATCAGCCGCATTGGAACGAATTCCTGGCCGCCTGGCCGGCGTCCTGAAATGCCCCGGTCGCTGATCGAATCCCTCGACGCCGAGGGACGCGGTGTCACTCGCGTCGATGGAAAAGCGGTCTTCGTCGAAGGCGCGCTGCCCGGCGAGACGGTCGATTTCGTCACCTACCGGTCGAAAAAGCGCTACGCACGCGCGACCGTAAAGCACGTATACCGCGAGTCGTCCTCGAGAGTGATTCCGAAGTGCCGGTACTTCGGCGTGTGCGGAGGCTGCGCCATGCAGCATCTGGATCATCATGCCCAGGTTGCCGCAAAGCAGCGGGCCCTCGAGGACGCCCTGTGGCACATCGGCAGGCTGCATCCGGAGAACGTGATTGCGCCGGTGCATGGGCAGGCATGGGGCTATCGTCACCGCGCCCGCCTATCCGTCCGGCGAGTGTCGGACACGACCGGCGTGCTCGTGGGATTTCGCGAGCGTCACTCGTCTCACGTCGCCGACATGCACACCTGCGAGATTCTTCCGAATCACGTGTCGGCGCTGATCGACCCCTTGCGGGACCTGATCGAGAGACTGTCGATCCGGGCGCGGCTGCCGCAGATCGAGATTGCGGTCGGAGACGCCGTCACCGTGCTGATCCTGCGGGTGCTGGAGACCCCGACCGATGCAGATGAACACGCGTTGCGAACCTTCGCCGATGCGCACGGAATCCAGTTCTGGATTCAGCCGGGCAGGCCGGAAACCGCCCACCCATTTCATCCGCTCGAGGCTCCGGCGCTTTACTACACCCTTCCCGAATTCGCCGTGCGCATCCACTTCGCGCCGACCGACTTCACGCAGGTGAACCAGGCGGTCAACGCGATTCTTGTCCGGCGGGCGATCGGTTTCCTGGATCCGCGGCCG
The DNA here is from genome assembly GCA_011391185.1 of Betaproteobacteria bacterium. Next base: position 1,645 of record JAABRB010000023.1, on the reverse strand, counting down.
GGCGAGCGCATCCTCGACCTCTTCTGCGGGCTCGGAAACTTCAGTCTGCCGATCGCGGTGCGCGGCGGCGAGGTCATCGGGGTGGAAGGCAACCCGGTGCTCGTCGCGCGTGCGCGCGAGAACGCGGCAGCCAACGGCCTCGTGGCCCAATTCACTGTTGCGAACCTGTTCGAATCCGGCGCGTGCGCGGCGCTGCCACGCTGCGACAAGGTCCTTCTCGATCCGCCGCGCGAAGGCGCGATGGAAGTCGTCAAGGCGCTGGGGGACCGAGCCCCCTCGCGAGTGGTCTACGTCTCCTGCGATCAGGCCACGCTCGCGCGCGATGCGGGCGTGCTGGTCCACACCAAGGGATATCGCCTGGTGGCCGCCGGGATCGTGAACATGTTTGCGCATACGGCACACGTCGAATCCATGGCCGTATTCGAGCGCGGGTGAGCGTCGCGCCGCGGGACGCCAGGAAAAGAAAAGGACCGCACGCGGCGGCCCTTTCGATACCGGCCTTACGGATCAGTCGCCGTCGCCGCCGAAGATCCCGAGCAACTGCAGCAGGCTCGAGAAGATGTTGTAGATCGCCACGTAGAGCGTCAGCGTCGCCGAGACATAGTTCGTCTCACCGCCGCGCACGATCGCGTTCACCTGATACAGGATCACCATCGACGAGAAGATGATGAACGCGACCAGGAGCGTGAGCGCCAGGGCGGGGATCTGGAAGAACACGTTCGCGACGACCGCGAGCATGATCACGATGAAGCCCACCAGGAGAAAACGCCCCATGCTGCTGAAGTCGCGCTTCACGTTGGCAGCGACCGCCGACAGCCCGAAGAACGTGAGCGCCGTTCCGCCTGCCGCCATGGCCACGAGCTGCCCGCCATTGGCGAATCCGAGCACGCGCTGCAGCAGCGGCCCGAGCAGGACGCCGAGGAAGAGCGTGAATCCGAGGAGCAGCGCGACGCCGATGCCGCTGTTGCGGTTGCGTTGGATCGCCCAGATCCATCCGTAGAAGATCCCGAGAATCGCGAAGAGCGAGATGAACGGGCTCGTGCGCATGAACGTGAGATCCAGATTCGCGCCGAGCAGCGCGCCGATGGCGGTCGGGATCAGCGTGACCGCGAGCAACAGGTAGGTGTTGCGCAGCACCTTGTTCTGCCGGACCGCAATATCCTGCGTGCCCGCCAGAGTGTTGCCTTGAATGGGTCGGAGTTCGGGTTGCATCAATGTTCCTCCTGGAAATGTTCTCTTCTGAATCGCGTCAGGACCTTAGATGGGCGCTCGCGGTGAGAGTTCAAGACGACACCAAGTATACCGGCTGCCGGTCTTTGGCCATGGATCCCCGCTTTGCCCGCTCGCCCGCGTATCGGAGTTGCGAGGTCGATGCGGTAACTATATGATGTAAAGGCTATTTACGCCGAAGCCCCAACCGGCAGATGGCATGGAGTCACGCGCGCAGGAAGGGTGGCAGAGCGGTTGAATGCACCGGTCTTGGCGCCTGCCGTAGGCTGGCGCTAGCGCAGACTAACCTGCCGTGCTTTTCGGCAGGTTATGTCGGAGCTAAAACCGGCAGATTGAACGGAGTCACGCGCGCAGGAAGGGTGGCAGAGCGGTTGAATGCACCGGTCTTGGCGCCTGCCGTAGGCTGGCGCTAGCG
>JAABRB010000225.1 GCA_011391185.1 Betaproteobacteria bacterium | reverse complement strand
GGTCGCCACGGTCGAGGCTGGTGAGCACCGTCACGGCAAGAATCTTCACGTCGCCTTTCGCCCCACCCGCGGCCTCCAGGATCGCCTGGTTGCCGTGCACAGTCGCAAAGCTCACGCCGCGCCCCCGCAGGCCGCGCACCGCGCTGCGCACCGTCTCCGGCACGTCGAAGAACTTCAGGTCGACGAAGACCCGACTGCCCCTCGCGACCAGCCAGTCGATCAACTCGAAATAGCCCCCGGCCATGAAAAGCTCCAGGCCGACCTTGTAGAACACCACGCTCTCCCCGAGCGCGTCGACCATCTTTCGCGCCTCATCCGGACTGGGTACATCGAGTGCGCAAATCAACCGCTCGCGGCGGGGGACCGGCAGGGTGGAAAGCTGTGTCATGTGGGATCGGCCTGTTGAATGTCTTCGCGCGACGTGAATTATTCACTCTTCCGGAATGCGCTACCCGCCACGCCCAAGTCATCGGGCGCGCTTCCAATGGCACATTCCTTGCTGCCTGCGTCGATGACGTTGTCGTAGTCAAGGCCGCGGACGCTGTCGTGGTCGTTGAGGTACGCGTTCAAACATGACGTTTCTGGCATCACCGACGCTCCAATCACCATGCTGATGAATTTTATCGCGCCGGGGCGCGAATCGCTCCCGCCGCCCGAATTTGCGCCTGACCAGCTGCGCGAGTGGCTCACCGCCCTCCCGCAGCACGATGCAGCCGCAGCGGCAGGGGCGCTCATCGAGCGCCTGATCACGTTCAATCGCGCCGATCTGCAGGCGCGCGCGCGCATTCGCGCGCTCGAAATGTTCCGCGACCACGTCGACGGATTGCTCCCCCATCTGGAGCGCAAGCTGCAGGACGCGGTGCCGCCGCTGACCGGCGCGCTGCGGCACGTCGCCTACCTCATGGAAAAACTTTTCAAGGAGCTCGCGGCCGGCTATTCACGCGCCGTGCTCGAGGTCCCGAAGACGTGGCTGTCAATGGGCTATCGGAGTCAGTTGCACGTGCCTCTGGTGCGGGCGATGGAGTATCACGCGCGCCGACTGGCGCTCGCCCAGCAGCTCTACGCGCGCAGCCCCGGCGCAGTGTGGGCCGATCTGCACCGGCTCTTTCACCTCGCGCGCGAGTGGCGCATGGACACCGAGTACATCGAATCCCCGACGATTTCCGCGCTGGATGTCTACCGCACGGCTTTGCTGCTCGCGTTTGCGCAGCCCTCGAAGCTCAACCGCACCGACTTCATGCGCGTCCAGTCCTACCTCGCTTCGCATGTCCAGCTGGCAGAACTCACATCCGCCAAGGCGGGGGCGGACGTCGCGTGCGCATTCGCGATCGACCACCGGCGGGACAAACCGGGCGTCGCACTCGCAAAGCGCAAGGATTTCAGTCTCGAAAACGGCGAGATGCTCCTGATCACGACGGCGCTCGTCGAGCGCATCGAGACCCAGCTGAGGCGCGTACGAAGCGGTATCAGCCCAGGGAGCCTCGGACTGCCGGACGAAGGCGCGACGCTCAGCTACCAGGAGCTGCTTCAGCGGCTCATGCTCAATTGGAAGGGCGAACGCGCAGTCCGTGCGACACGCACGCAGTTTCACCCACGTATCGAGGTGTGGGTGGGACTGCGGGAGATCTGGCGCGCCCTGCGCGCCGAAACGTCCGCCGAGTCCGGCTCTGACCCGGCCGGGGGATCCGCTCCTGCGCGGGCAACCGAGTGGATCGTGCTGAACGAAAGCTCGCGCGGATTTGCGTTGCGCCACATGTCCGGAACGCCACCGCCGATTCAGGTCGGTGAGCTGGTCGCGATCAAGCCGAACGGACGCGGCGCAATGTTCGTGTGCCTCGTGCGCTGGATCCAGTCGAACAATCCCGAGCACTTCGAGGTGGGCGTCCAGCAGCTTGCGCCCGTCGCGGTGCCGGCCGTGTACAAGCTTTCGGAAGCGGATCGCGGTGCGCCGGAGCCGGTCCTCTTCTTCCCGCAGTTGCCGACCCAGCGGAAGGCCCCCGCAATCGCCGTGTCGCCCGACCAGCTGCGTGGCGACCGCCCGTTCACCCTCCGTCACCGCCGCGGCCGTCTCAACCTCCGCCCGGGACGGATTATCGAAAAGACCGCGAGCATCGAGCTCATTGAAGTCTGGGCGGCCGGCACGCCCTGAGCCCCTGCAGCCGTCCCTGCAGCCCCGTCCCTGCAGCCCTGTCCCTGCAGCCCTGTCCCTGCAGCCCTGTCCCTGCAGCCCTGTATGTCCGGGAGGGCTGTCGGATTTGCGACATATCGTCGCGCCACGGTCGATCGGCGCCCCCACAGACGCCCTTTTCTGGATTTGTCTCGCAGCGCCACCGGGGACCCGCTGGCCGGAATCATGAACTGGTTCACGGACCGGGCCGTCCGGATCCAAGGAACTGTTCGGCGCAGGAACCCCCAGCCCCGGAATCAGGCCTTCCTTCGCAAAAGGCGAAGGAATCACGCCCTGCGAACTGCCATGGCACAGGGATTGCAGATATTTCCCCAGGGATTGCAGACATCCCCACGGGGGCTGCAGAGATCCCGATGAGGACGGCAGTTGTCCCACATATCTACAATATAACGAGGTACCACCATGGCGTTGCACCTGAGTTTGCCCAAGACCGGCGAAGGCCAGCGCGGCCAATTCGCGCTCTCGTCCGAACAGGTTGCCGAATGGCTGCGCGATCTTCCCGATGAAGACCCGCTCGAGCGTGGCCGCCGGATCCTCGCCCGCCTCGCCGAAATGAACCGCTCGCGCGTGCGTGTCACCCTGCGTCAGGACATCTCGGAGCAGATTCGCGCCCAGGTCTTCGCGCTGCTTCCCGAGCTGGACTCGTCGCTCGCGTCCGGCACGCTACCGCTTTCCACCTCGTCACGATCCGCGGCCGGCGTTGTCGAGGATCTTTTCACCGAACTCGCTTATTCCTACAAGATACTCCTGGTGGAGCAGGCGCGCCGCCTTTTCGGCCTCGCTTCGAGCGGCCGCGCGGTTCTGCCCGTCGTCCGCGCCATGCAACTTCTGTCGCACCGGCTCACGTTGGGCTACCGCGTGTACGCCACCAATGCCAAAGGCGTCTGGCTCGAACTTCACGAGCTTTACCAGTTCGCCCTGCGCCGGGGCCTTGCGGGCCGCGCCCTCGCCGGCGAAACCCATACCCCGCTCAGCGTCTATCGTGATGCGCTCCTGATTGCGTTCGCCGAACCGCTGAAGCTGATGCAGGGGGATCTGAACCGTGTGGCCGCCTGGCTGGCGCGATTCGGAGTGCTCGCCAACGTCGGCTCGGCCGGCCAGACCCGCGCCGGACAGGGCGTTTTCCTCATCAAGCCCCAGCGCGACGTGCCCGGCTACGCGCTGGCGAAGCGCCACCATCCGATGCCCCATGGTCACGACCTGGTGCTCAGCACGCTGCCGGCCGCCGAAGCACTGCTCGACCAGTTGGCCAAGCTCGCTGCCGGAGAAGATCCCGCGGCGCTCGGGTTGCCCGAGGAGTCGGCGGATTCGACGTTTCGCGACCTGATGGGGCGTCTGGTCAAGCATTGGGGCGCAGTGCCAAACCGCCGCTTCACCCGACTGCGCACGCACGCGCACGTCGAAATCTCGGTTGGCATTCGCGGCATCTGGGATTTTCTAAACCGCCACCCGAGCGCCGGCATGCCTGGCCAGTGGATGGTGACCAACGAAAGCCCCAGGGGTTTCGCTCTCCTGCATGTCGGCGGGTCCATCGAACAGATTCGCGTTGGCGAGGTCATCGGACTGCGCACTCGCGACAGTCAAACCTGCCACATTTGCGTGGTGCGGTGGGTGTTGTCGGACAACCCCGAGCACCTCGAGCTGGGCCTCGAAGAGCTGGCGCCGACCGCGCGCGCCATCTCGCTGCGCACATCCGGGATGCCAAGACCTCATGAGTCCCAGCCCGTGCTCCTGCTTCCCGAGGTGCCGGCGCTGAACCAGGGACCTGCGATCCTCGCGCCGCTGTTCGCGCTGGATTCCACGTGTGAGCTGAACCTGGGCGAAATGCAATCGCGCCTGCGCATTCGTGCAACGCGGCTGCTCGAGCGTACGGTCAGCGTCCAGGTGGTCCAGTTCAGCGCGGTCAGCTAAGCACCGCCGTCCATTTTCCTGACGCCCGGGCCATCCGGCCCGGCGACGCAGGCCGGCGCACGTAAACCGGGCCGTCGCACACCAGGTCGCGTGAATCCCTTCGTATAATGGCGGGGTCCGCACGCGCCACCGAAATCCGGTCTCGCGACGTAGACGGCCGCCCCGGACCACGGCGTCGGCCCCCCATCCGCCATCTGCCGCAATGCCCGACATACTCGTCCTCTACTACAGCCACCATGGCGCGGTCCGCGAGATGGCGCGGCACGTCGCGCGCGGCGTCGAAGGGGTGCCCGGGATGGCGGCGCGAGTTCGCACGGTCCCGAAGGTCTCTTCGGTATCCGAGGCGACCGAACCCCAAGTGCCGCAGGAAGGCGCGCCGTACTGCGAGCTCGCTGATCTCGCGGAATGCGCCGGGCTCGCGCTGGGCAGCCCGGCACGGTTCGGCAACATGGCCGCCCCGATGAAATATTTCTGGGACGGAACCGCCCGCCCCTGGCTGGGCGGCGCGCTCGTCGGCAAGCCGGCAGCGGTGTTCACGTCCGCCGGGACCCTGCACGGCGGCCAGGAAGCCGCGCTGCTCTCGATGATCGTGCCGCTGCTGCATCACGGCATGCTGATCGTCGGATTGCCCTACACGCTTCCGGAGCTCAGCAGCACGGCAAGCGGAGGAACGCCATACGGCGCCAGCCACCTTGCCGGGACCGCCTCCGATCGCAATGTGGACGACACGGAGAAACGCCTGTGCGTCGCGCTGGGCCGCCGGCTGGCCGAAGTCGCGGCAAGGCTGGCGCGATGAATGTCGCCACCGCCGCGCGCCGCTTCCTCCGCGCGCAGCGTGCCGGGACCCTGTCGACCATTTCGGCGCGACTCGCAGGTCATCCGTTCGGCTCGGTCGTGCCCTTCGCGCTCGACACGCACGCCCAGCCCGTTCTGCTGATCAGTGCCCTTGCCGAGCACACGCGCAATCTCACCGCCGATCCGCGCGCAAGCCTGGTCGTTCACGATTATGTGGAAGATGTCCAGGCGGGCCCGCGCCTGACGCTGGTCGGCGACACGACGCCCTTGGCAATGGGCGATGCCGCGTGCGAGCGCTATCTGCGTCGTTTCCCGGACGCCGCCCGACTGGTCGCGCTCGGCGATTTCTCGTTTTGCGCGATCGTCACGCGCGAGCTGCTCTTCGTGCAGGGCTTCGGCCGGATCGACCGGATCGGCGCAGACGCGTTCGCGCCGCCGCCCAACGAAGTGGCCGAGGCAGAACCGGACATTCTTGCGCACTTGAACGCCGAACATCCCGACACGCTCCTCCTCTTCTGCCGCGCGCTCGGTGGCGTTGCGGCCCACGCGGCGCACGCAATCGGCGTCGACTGCGACGGAATCGATGTCCGTGCGGACGGGCGACTGCTGCGGTTCGATTTTGACGCCCCCGCGCTCGATCCAACCGCCGTGCGCGCGCAACTGATCAGCGTCGCCGAGCGGTCCCGGGCAGGAGCAAAGACTCCGTGAGAGCAGCCTACTGGGGTGCAGTCGGCAGTCTGCTTGCGCTGATTGCGCTCTGCCTCGCCTGGGAAATCTGGCTCGCGCCTCTGCGGCCGGGTGGGTCGTGGCTGATGCTCAAGGCACTTCCGCTGCTCGCGCCCCTGCGCGGTGTGCTCGCTGGCCGACGGCGAACCTACCAGTGGGCCTCCATGTTCATCCTCGCCTATTTCGTGGAGGGCAGCGTGCGAGCCTGGAGCGATCATGGCCTTTCGGCCGGTCTCGCGCTGGCGGAGGCAACGCTCGCGCTCGTCTTTTTCGCCTCCGCAGTGACCTACGCGCGCCTTTCTGCTGCGCGGGCCTAGTGCCCCGAATCAGGGATTCGTTGAACAAGTTCTCAGGTGGAACTGCCCTATCCATGATCGACGAGTACGCCGAAGGCAAG
>JAABRB010000224.1 GCA_011391185.1 Betaproteobacteria bacterium | reverse complement strand
GGAATTTGCTGCGCCGGTGCCGGAGAAGGACCGCGCCGGCACCATGCGCAACATGCTGGGCCCCGCGGTGCTCGATGCCGCGCGCCAGGCCGTGCTGCATCTCACGGCCGACGGCATTTCCGGCGGGCCGGCGGATTACGTGGCGCGCGTGCGCGTCGGCCTGCGCGGCGAGGAACGCGTCATCGACGTGCCGCTGGCGGTGAGCTTCGAGGGCGACCTCCTGCGGATCCATGCCAGCGCCCGGCTGCACCACGCGGACCTCGGCCTCGTGCCGTTCTCGGTCGCGCTCGGCGCGCTGCGCGTGCGCGACGACATCGAGGTCGACTGCCGGCTCGAGGCGAGGCGCACGACGTGACTTCAATCCGCTTTCATGATCCGGAAGTCCGGATCTCCGCGGCGCTGGCGGTGGCGCAGGCCGCGGTTCGCGATCCCGTCGTGACCCTGCGCGAATTGTTCGCGCTGCTTGGCGAACAGGGCCTGCTCGTTTTCTGCGGCGTGCTGGCGGCGCCGTTCCTGCTGCCGGTGACGCTGCCGGCCATGAGCGCCGTGTTCGGCGCGCCGATGCTGCTGATCGGCTTTGCCGTGATGGTGAGCCGCGTGCCCTGGCTTCCCGCGCGGCTCCTCGATTACCGGATGCCGGCGGCGACCGTGCGCCAGGTGCTGGGGAAAGTCCGCGGCTGGGCGCTGCGCTTCGAACACCTGGTGCGGCCGCGCCTGCTCGGCCTGTCGGGCAGCGCGACGATCAACGTGATCAACGGCGGGCTCATCATCCTGGACGTGCTGCTGCTGATGGCGCCGCTGCCGCTGGTGCCGTTCGTCAACAGCCTGCCGGCGCTCGCGATCATCCTGCTGTGTTTCGGCATGGCCGAACGCGACGGCGCGGTCATCACGCTCGGGTATTTCGTGTCGCTGGTGTCGCTGGCCTATGTCGGCGGCCTGATGCTGCTCGTCCTCTACGCCGGCATGCGCCACGAGGCGGCGCTGGAAGTGCTGAAGGGCTGGTTCAATTGAGCGTTTCCCCGCAAATGGGCATTGGGTTAGACTGCGCGGCTTGGCTCCCATCGGACGGGGGCCTCGTCGTTTACTGCAACCAATACGAATCGGTATTCATTCGGGACTACCCAGGAGTCTGGACGTGAAATATTCCGCGGTTTCTAATGTCGGTCTGGCATTGGCAGCGCTGCTCGCCGCCGTTTCCTGCGCGAAGAAGGAGGCGGAACCCGCCGCCCCGGACGGCACGCTCGACCGCACGGTCCTGCCGATCCGTGAGCCGGCGCCGCAGAGCTTCACCGAGCTCGATGCGCGCAAGGCCACCGCGCCGGCCCGCTTCGAGGTGAAGGCGCCGGAAGGCGCCCCCAATGTCGTGGTCGTGCTGATCGACGACATCGGCTTCGGCGCCTCCGAATCCTTCGGCGGACCGATCAGGACGCCGACACTCGATCGCATGGCTGCCGAGGGACTGCGCTACAACCGGTTCCACACGACCGCGCTCTGCAGCCCGACGCGCGTGGCCCTGCTCACGGGTCGCAATCACCACGTCAACAACGCCGGCGCCATCATGGAACTCGCCACGGCATTCCCGGGCAACACCGGCATCCGCCCGCAGAGCGTGACGCCGCTCGCCGAGATCCTGCGCCAGAATGGCTACAGCACGGCGGCCTTCGGCAAGTACCACGAGACGCCGCCCTGGGAAGTCTCGACTTCCGGTCCCTATGATCGCTGGCCGACCGGTTCGGGCTTCGATCATTTCTACGGCTTCATCGGTGGCGAGACCAACCAGTGGGCGCCGGCAATCTACAACGGCGTCACCCGGGTCGAGCACGACAAATCGCCCGATTATCACTTCACGACCGACATGACCAACCAGGCAATCGGCTGGGTCAGCGCGCAGCAGTCGCTGACGCCGGACAGGCCTTTCTACCTGTACTTTGCGACTGGCGCGGTGCACGCGCCGCACCACGTGCCGAAGGAGTGGATCGCCAAGTACAAGGGCAAGTTTGACGGCGGCTGGGACAAGCTCCGCGAGGAGACCTTTGCCCGCCAGAAGGAAATGGGCGTCATTCCGGCCAATGCACAATTGACGCCGCGTCCCGCGGAAATCCCTGCCTGGGACGACATGAGCGAAGTACAGAAGCGCCTGTTCCGGCGCCAGATGGAGACTTTCGCCGGATTCGCCGAACAGACCGACCACGAAGTCGGACGGCTCGTGGCACAGCTCGAGGCCATCGGCGAGCTCGACAACACCATCTTCTTCTACATCTTCGGCGACAACGGCGCGAGCGCCGAGGGCGGGCCGGAGGGCACCTATAACGAGATGATGGCCCTCAATGGAGTCATCGGCCGCGCCGAGCAGATGACGAGCCACATCGACAGCTGGGGCGACCCGACGACCTATCCGCATTTCGCGATCGGCTGGGCCTGGGCGACCAACACGCCGTTCCAGTGGGCCAAGCAGGTGGCGAGCCACTTCGGCGGCACGCGCAACGGCATGGTCCTGCACTGGCCCGAGCGCATCAAGGCCGGCGGCGAGATCAGGAGCCAATTCCACCACGTGATCGACGTCGCGCCAACCGTGCTCGAGGCCGCCAACCTGCCCGAGCCGAAAATGGTCAAGGGCGTCGAGCAGCGGCCGATGGACGGCATCTCGATGCTGTACACGATCGACGACCCGAAGGCCGCCGATCGCCGCAAGACGCAGTACTTCGAGATGTTCGGCAACCGCGCGATCTACCACGAGGGGTGGGTGGCGGCCACGCGTCACTCGCTGCCCTGGGTCATGGTGCAGGCTCCGCCGCTCGAGGACGACGTGTGGGAGCTCTATAACGTCGATGAGGACTACAGCCAGGCGAACAATCTCGCCGCGCAGAATCCGGAGAAGCTCAAGGAACTCCAGGATCTCTTCATGAAGGAGGCCGAGCGCAACCATGTGCTGCCGATCGACGACCGTCGCTCCGAGCGCTTCAACCCGGCCATCGCCGGGCGGCCGGACCTGATGGGCGGGCGCAAGTCGCTGACGCTCTATCCCGGAATGCAGGGCCTGATGGAAAACGCCTTCATCAATATCAAGAGCGTGGCGCACACCGTGACTGCCGAGATCGTGGTCCCGGATGCGAAGACCCAGGGCGTGATCATTTCGCAGGCCGGGTACTTCGGCGGCTGGACCCTGTACATGAAGGGCGGCAAGGTCCACCACGAGTACAATCTCTTCGGGCTCGAGCGCACCAACGTCGGGTCCAAATCGGCGCTGACGCCCGGCAAGCACACCGTCGTGTACGAGTTCATTCCGGATGAGGCGAAGCCGGGCACCGGCGGCAAGTCGATCCTGAGTGTCGATGGCCAGACGGTTGCCGAAGGCCACATCCCCAAGACCCAGCCATTCGTCTTCTCGGGCGACGAGGGTGCGGACGTCGGCCAGGACGGCGAGACGCCGGTTTCGACGGACTACAAGCAGGGCGACAACGCCTTCACCGGCGAAATCGTCAAGGTGACCGTCGCCCAGCTCTGACGTGGGAAGCGGCGCGCACCTGCCGTCCGCTTACGCGCGCGCCCGGCGGGTCCCCGAGCGAGCGCGTAAGTTCCGGCGGCGCGAGCGAGGGTCCCCGCCGGGTGTGCGCACAAGCAGGCCGTGCGTCAGCGCCGGTTGATCTCCTCGAGCAGCGCCGTCGCGCCGTACACCTTCTCGAGCGCGGTCCGGATGTAGGCCGGGTGCACGCCGATCGAGCGGTTCAGGCGGTCGTCGAACCAGTAGCTGCCCGAGATCGAGTGGATGTTGCCGTCGAATGCCAGGCCCACGATCTCGCCCTCGGCATTCAGCATCGGGCTGCCGGAATTGCCGCCGACGATGTCGTTGTTGGTCGTGAAGTTCGCCGGCGTCGTCATGTCGAGGCGGTCCTTCACCGCCATCCAGCGCGGCGGGATCTTGAACGGCGGCTCGCCGGTCGCGCGCTCGAAGGCGCGCGAGAGCTCGGTCCACGGCCGCACGTCCTGGCCCTTCTCGTTCCAGCCCATCATGCCGCCGTAGGAAAGCCTGAGCGTGAAGGTCGCATCCGGATAGATGCTGGTGCCGTAGACGGCAAACCGCGCCTTCGCGATCGCCTCCTGGCCACGCTGCACCGGTCCCTCGACCTGTTCCTCGTAACGCTTGCGCAGCTCGCGCGCGGTCGGGTCGACTGCCGCGGCAAGGCGGATCATTGGATCCAGGCTCGCATCGATCGCGGCCTGGCCGCCCTCGTAGAGCGCGACGCGCGCGGCGGGATCGGCGAGCGAACTGTCGCGGATCAGCCGGCCGGCGAGCGCATCGGGCGATTCGTTGCCGAACACCTTGCGCACCAGCGGATCGTCCGGGCCCAGCCATTCGCGCATCCGCTCGAGGCTGAACGAGAGCCGCTGGATCTCGAAGTCGGGGTAGACCGGCGAGGTCGCCTGCAGGTTCTGCAGCACCGCCGGGAGGCGCGCCTCGGTGTACTCGGCGAGCCGTGATTCGTTCGGCTTGCCGCGCTCCGCCGCCGCGCGCACCAGTGCGCGCGCGTAGCCGAAGTACGTGGTGTTGAATGCCGCGCCGCCCTCGGTGAAGGTGTGCGGCACGAGCATGTCGCTCCAGGCCTTCTGTGAGGCCTCGATTTCCTTCCAGGCGCTGGCCGAGGAAGCGAGCGCGGGATTCGCCGCAACCGCGGCGCTGAGCGCCTGCTCCTTCCGCGCCGCCGCCTCGAGCAGCGCCGGGTCGAGCAGGGCGTCGAACTGCTTGCGGCGCACCTTGATCGAGTTCTCGATCAGGTTCAGGAACGCCTCGGTCGTGCGGCGCGGCTCTTCGCCGGTCTTCGAATACTGGATCATGCGGCCGCGCAGTTCGGCAAAGCGCATCAGCCAGAACGGCATGAAGGTGGTGCGCTGGGTCGCGAGCTGCGCCACGGTCAGCAGCCGGTCAGTGTTGCCGGGATGGCCGGAGACGAACACCGCGTCGCCGGGATCGGCGCCGTCCCAGTTGAAGCGCAGGCGATTCGGCGTCTTTGCCGGCTTGCCGTTCTCGTAGACGCGCAGGATCGACATGTCCAGGCACCAGCGCGGGAACTGGAAGTTGTCCGGGTCGCCGCCGAAGGCCGCGATGTCGCGCTCCGGCGCGAACACCAGGCGCACGTCTTCGTAGCGCTTGTACCTGTAGATCCAGTACTGGCCGCCCTGGTAGAGCGACACGCGTTCGCACTTCAGCGCTCCGCCCTTCGATTTCGCGGAAGCTTCCTCGCAGGCCTGCTCGAGCCGCGTCAGCTCGCGCCGCCGTGCCTCGACCACCGCATCCGCGGCAAGGCCCGCGGTCGCCGCCGCAACCTTGGCCGTCACGTCTTCCGTGCCGATCAGCACCGAGATCGCCTCTTCCTGGCAACGCACTTCGCGCTCGCGCGTGCCGGCGAGGAAGCCATTGCTGATCAGGTCATTGTCGGGAGTCGAGTTCTGCGCGATGCATTCCTCGCCGCAATGGTGGTTGGTCAGGACCAGCCCGTCCGCGGAGATGAAGGACCCGGTGCAGCCGCCCTCGAGGCGCACGGTGGCCTCGCGCACCCGGTTGAGCCAGGCGTCATCGAGCGTAACGCCGTACTTTTCGGCGATGGCCGCGCGCGGCGGATTGTCGAAGGTCCACATACCCTCGTCGGCCGCGGCCGCAAACGACGCCAGTGCGGCCAGGGCCGCCATCGAAACACGCTTCATCGGGAACTCCAGTGCATCCAGGGGGCCGCCACGCGGCGGCGAAGCGCTCATGGTACCGGTTGCATGGCGGTGCGGGACAGTGCGTGCCATCCCTCGGCGCGGGGGACGGGCCGTTCATCGTGCCGGCCCACCCGCGGCTGCGGGCGGCGGGCCGGCGGCGCGTCGCGCTCCGGCGAATGGATACCCGGGCAGGTGGCCTGCTCGGGGTCGAAGAAGAGGGTCAGCAGGGCGGTTGCGGCCATCGGCTGGCCGTCGCGGTAAGCGGGCGAAAGCTGGGAGCCGCGCGCGATCGCGAGCGCCGTCGAGTCGAACAGGCCCGCGGGCTCGGCCTCGAGGA
>JAABRB010000223.1 GCA_011391185.1 Betaproteobacteria bacterium | reverse complement strand
CGTGAGCGGGGCGTGGCACACGGTGGATGACCGGGTATTCTTCCGTTCCGGCGATGAGGGAGCCAAACGATGAACGTGCAGAGAGCGATCTGGGTGCTATGGCCGTCGTTCATCGTCGGCGGCATAGCCACCGGAATTTTCTTCACCCTGTTCGATCCGCGCGAGCTCGAGTTGTTCGGAGAAGGGCTGGGGGTCAGCCGGGTTGCCGTGTATTCAATCGGTTTCTTCGCGTTCTGGTTCTTCGCCGCGGCATCCAGCGCGTTGACGTGCTTCTTTCAGCGGACATCCGCCGAGATCAATCGCGGCGGGACAGATCTCTCAACGCAATCCGGCAGCAAAAAGCACGACGGGCCGGATGCGACGCACCGGTAGTGAAGTTTTCAACGAGGAGAAAAGCGCAATGTTCAAGAGAATCCTGATTCCCACCGACGGCTCGGCACTCTCGCGCAAGGCGATCAAGGCCGGGGTCCGGCTCGCCAAGGATCTTCGTGCGAAGGTCACGGCCTACTACGCCCTGGAGATGTTCCAGCCCTACGTCTACGGCGACGGGACGGTCATCGATGCGGCCACGCTGAACGCCTTCGAGCAGCGTGCCCGGCAGCAGGGCCAGAAGTACCTCGCGGACGTGGAGAAGGCGGCGAAGGCTGCAGGTATCGGCTGCGAGAAGCTGATGACCAAGCCGGTTACGCCCTACCAGGGCATCATCGACGCCGCCCGAAAGAGGAAGTGCGACGTGATCTTCATGGCATCGCACGGCCGGGGCGAGTTTGCGTCCCTCATCCTGGGCAGTGTCACCCAGAAAGTCCTTGCGAAATCGAAGGTCCCGGTGCTCGTCTATCGGTAAGCGCTAACGGCGGCCCTGCTGACCGAGCACCGCCTCGAGGCCTTCTACGAGGAGGATCCTGATGTGCTTCTGCTGCACGCTGATCAGGCCTTCCTCCTGGAATTTCGAGAAAATCCTGCTGACCGTCTCGAGCTTGAGCCCCAGGTAGCTGCCGATCTCCTCGCGGGTCATTCGCAGATGGAATTCCGACGGCGAATATCCGCGCGCCACGAAGCGTTGTGACAGATTGAGCAGAAACGCCGCGAGACGCTCCTCTGCGCGCATCGAGCCGAGCAGCATCATCACGCCCTGGTCGCGAACGATCTCGCGGCTCATGACCTTGTGGAACTGGTGTTGCAGGCTGCGCACCTGATGGGCGACATCCTCGAGTCGCGCGAACGGGATGACGCAGACTTCGCCGTCCTCGAGCGCGGTCCCGTTGCAGGCGTGCCGATCGGTGCTGATGCCGTCCATGCCCATGATTTCACCCGGCATGTGAAAGCCTGTGACCTGGTCGCGTCCGTCCTCGAGGATCACGTTGCTCTTGAAGAACCCGCTGCGTATCGCGTACAGCGAGCCAAAATCGTCTCCCGCGCGATAAATATTCTCGCCTCGCCTGACCCGCTTGCGCGTGTACACCAGGGTATCCAGCTGCTCGATCTCGTCTTCCGAGAGCCCCATGGGCAAACAGAGCTCGCGCAAGCTGCAACTCGAGCAGACGGTCTTGAGTTGCTGGACGTTGATGGACTGCAGATTCGGGTTGAAGCTCATGCGGCCATTTCCCTCGTGCGGAAAATCGGGAGGCTTGAGGAGGATTGATCTACGTCAATGCGTAAAATGGACAGAAAATCAGACTTCGACCAATTGACATTGTTTCGGTCACTGAACCCCGCCGTGCATGCGCCCTGACGACCTGATCATTGACGCGAACCTGATCCGGCAGTTCGACCGGGCAGGGCCTCGCTACACGTCGTACCCGACCGCCGATCGATTCGTGGAGGCGTTCGACGGCGACGCGTACAGAAGGGCGCTCGAAGAGCGAGATATCGGAAGCCTCGCGCGCCCTCTGTCATTATACGTCCACCTGCCGTTCTGCAACACGATCTGCTACTACTGCGCCTGCAACAAGATCATCACCAAGGATCACGGACGCTCCTCGAAGTATCTGAGGTATCTGGTCCGGGAAATGGCGCTGGTCGAGGAAGCCCTCGGCGCGCGGCAGCGAATCGAGCAGCTGCACTGGGGCGGTGGCACGCCGACATTTCTCAACCAGGAGGAATTGCACGAGCTGATGCAGGGCATCCGCTCGCATTTCGTGCTGGACCCGCAGGCCGAGTGTTCGATCGAGGTCGATCCGCGCTCGGCAGATGCGAAGACGGTCCGGGTTCTCGCCGAAATCGGATTCAACCGCATCTCGGTCGGCGTGCAGGACTTTGATCCGGACGTGCAGCGCGCGGTCAACCGGGTTCAAAGCTACGAGCAGACCGCCGCAGTTGTCGAGGCCGCGCGGGCGGCGGGATTCAGATCGGTGAACGTCGATCTCATCTATGGTCTGCCGAAGCAGGACACGCGGAGCTTTCACGAAACAATCAACAAGGTGCTGGTCCTGAATCCGGACCGCATCGCGCTCTATAACTACGCGCACCTGCCCACCGTCTTCAAGCCCCAGCGCCGCATCAACGAGTCGGAGATGCCTTCCGCGGAGACCCGGCTGGAGCTGATGCTGCTCGCGATCCGCAGCCTGACCCTCGGCGGTTTCCGGTACATCGGCATGGACCACTTTGCAAAGCCCGACGACGATCTTGCGGTTGCGCAACGGCTTGGTACGCTGCACCGGAACTTCCAGGGCTACACGACTCGTCCGGAATGCGATCTTGTCGGACTCGGTGTCTCCGCGATCGGCGCGGTCGGCCCGGCATACGTGCAGAACGTGAAAACGCTCGACGAGTACTACGATCGGCTCGACCAGCGGAAGTTTCCGGTCATGCGCGGGATCGAGCTCACCAAGGACGACCTTG
Organism: Betaproteobacteria bacterium; assembly: GCA_011391185.1. Next base: position 3,202 of record JAABRB010000223.1, on the reverse strand, counting down.
TCCGGCGCGCGATTATCCAGCAGCTGATGTGCAGCTTCGAAGTCTCCATCGAGGCGATCGAGATTGCCCATCTGATCGATTTCACGCGATATTTCGCGGTCGAGCAGCAGGAGCTGCGTGAATACGCGCAGATCGGCCTCGTCGAGCTCGACGACGAATGGATCACCGTCACGCCGCGCGGAAGATTCCTGGTGCGCGCAGTCTGCATGATCTTCGACTATCATTTACGCACGGCGCAGGCGCGCGCGCGCTACTCGAAAGTCATTTGATGGATTCTCTTGTCCTGGCGGCGTTCCTGGTCGGGGTCGCCGGCGGGGTGCATTGCGTTGGCATGTGCGGTGGAATCGTCATGGCTGTGACGTTGCGCTCGGCAGCCGTGCGCAACGTATCGCCTGGAGCGGGAGAGCTCGCTGCGGGCGGCCGCGAGGGCGCGGGCCTGCTATCGTTCCAGCTCGCGTTCAATTTTGGACGCATCGCGACTTATGGTGTGATCGGCGGCGTCGTGGGCGCGGTCGGATCGCTCGGGCTGCTGCTGGACTCCGTGTTTCCGGTGCAGCTGGCGCTAAGGGTCATTGCAAGCGCCCTGATAATCCTCGTCGGACTCTACGTGGCCGGTTACGGAAGTAGCGTCGTGAAAGGGCTGGAACGTGCCGGGGGCGGGGTGTGGCGCGTGGCGCAGCGCCTCGGAGGTGGCTGCTTTCCCCCGGACACGCCCGGGCGCGCACTGGTCGCGGGAAGCGTATGGGGGTGGCTGCCATGCGGGCTCGTGTACAGCGTGCTGGCGACCACGCTCGTGAGCGGCAGCGCGGTGCGCGGCGCCACGATCATGCTGGCGTTCGGACTCGGTACGCTGCCCGCGCTCATCGCCACCGGGCTGCTGGCCGATCGCCTCCGACGTGCCATGCAGCGGCCGGCGGTACGGCTTGCTGCCGGTATGCTCGTGGTGGCGCTAGGGGTGGTGGCGCTTGCCAGCACGCCCGGGCTCGGCGCGCAAATCCGCGCAGGCTTCCTTTGCCTCACATGAAGAGCGACCGTCCCTGAGGTGTTGTGACGAGTCGCGCGGGGCAACGTATCGAGCATGGGCGACCCGGAGCGCCGGGTGGTGGGCGGTGCAGGGTTCGAACCTGCGACCCCTGCCGTGTGAAGGCAGTGCTCTACCGCTGAGCTAACCGCCCCGTAGGGAGCCGGGAATTTAACCATAGGCGGCCGCTATGGGTCAACGCAACGCATGTCGATCGGCAGATGCGCGGTGCACCTCGCCACAAACGGCAGAATTCTGCGCGGAAGGAGGGTTATGGAATCGCTTGGGTTCATTGGACTGGGCGTGATGGGTGAGCCGATGTGCCGCAATCTCGCGCGAAAGAGCGGACGGCCGATTGTGGGTTACGACGTTTCCCCCGGACCGCTCGGGCGCCTGGTGGCCAACGGAGTGCGCCCGGCTCGATCTGCGGCGGAGGTTGCCGACCATGCATCGGTTGTATTCGTATCGCTCCCGAGCGGCGTCGAGGTCGAGGCCGTGTGCGAGGGTGCGGACGGATTGCTCGCACGTGCGCGCCGGGGCCAGACCGTTGTCGATCTCGGTACGTCTCCGGTCTCCCTCGCTCGATCGCTGGCCGGTCGCTTCGCCGAGCATGGGGCGGCGTTCGCCGACGCTCCGGTCGCGCGGACACGCGAGGCCGCCATCGCGGGGACGCTGTCGATCATGGTCGGCGCGGACGACTCGACGTATCGGGACATCTCGCCGCTGCTGGCGACGATGGCCTCCGAAGTGACGCACTGCGGCGGCGCGGGGGCCGGTCAACTGGTAAAGATCATGAACAACATGGTGCTCGCGCAGACCGTGATTGCGCTTGCCGAGGCGCTGGCTGCGGCACGGCGGGTCGGCGTGGATGGAAAGATCCTGTTCGAGACGCTCGCGAAAGGATCGGCGGACAGCTTTGCGCTGCGCAATCACGGCATGAAGGCGATGCTTCCCGGAGATTTTCCCGAGCGTGCCTTCTCGACCGAGTACATGCTCAAGGATTTGCGATACGCGCTGGATCTCGCGGGTGACGCCGGATTGGTGATGCCGGGCGCGAGGAACGCGCACGCGCTGCTTTCCGAAGCACTCGCTTCGGGACACGGCAAGGCGTATTGGCCGATCGTGTGCCGGGTCGTCGACCGCGCCTGAGACCGGCCCTCAGCGCGCGCTTCCCGTAGAATTCGCGGTTTCGCGCAATATTCTCTTGGCCACGGCATGATCCGCACCCGCTTCGCACCCAGTCCGACCGGATATCTTCACATCGGCGGGGCACGCACTGCGCTGTTCGCCTGGGCATTTGCGCGCCGGCAGGGCGGAAAGTTTTTCCTGCGCATCGAGGATACCGACATCGAGCGCTCGACCGAGGAATCGGTCCAGGCCATTCTGGACAGCATGGACTGGCTCGGGCTCGACAGCGACCGCGATTACCATACCGCGGACGGCATGCCAATGCGCCAGATGCAGCGGATCGCGCGCTACCGCGAGGTGGCCGATCAGCTCCTCCGCGCCGGGAAGGCGTACCCGTGCTTCGCCTCGCGGGAAGACCTCGAATTGATGCGTGAAGCGCAACGTGCGCGCGGCGAGAAGCCGCGCTACGACGGTCGCTGGCGCCCGGAGAACGCGCGCGGAAAGCCGCCGCCCGCGGGCGTGCAACCCGTAATCCGGTTTCGCAATCCGGACGAAGGTGTCGTCGGCTGGTCGGACCTCGTCAAGGGTCCGATCGAAATCGCGAACGCCGAACTCGACGATCTGGTCATCCTGCGCGCAGACGGGGTCCCGACCTACAACTTCGGCGTGGTCGTGGACGATCTCGACATGCAGATTACGCATGTGATCCGTGGCGACGATCACGTGAACAACACGCCAAGGCAGATCAACATTTACGACGCGCTTGACGCGTCGCTACCGAGATTCGCGCACGTGCCCATGATCCTGGGGGCGGACGGCGAGCGGCTCTCCAAGCGGCACGGCGCCGTGAGCGTGATGCAGTATCGAGAGGATGGCTACCTCTCCGATGCACTCGTGAATTTTCTTGCGCGTCTGGGCTGGTCGCACGGCAACGAGGAAATATTCTCCCGGGAACAGTTCGTCGAGTGGTTCGACCTCGCGCACGTGAGCCGCTCTCCGGCGCAGTTCAATCCCGAAAAGCTCGCCTGGCTGAACGGGCAGACCATCAAGACC
>JAABRB010000222.1 GCA_011391185.1 Betaproteobacteria bacterium | reverse complement strand
CGTTCCGGCCGAAAGCGCGCCTTGAGCGCAAGCAGACAGTGGGGCGGCCTAATCCCAACTGAGGGCGCCTCCCGTCTGGTACTCGATCACGCGTGTCTCGAAGAAGTTTCGCTCTTTCTTAAGATCGACCATTTCACTCATCCACGGGAACGGATTTGTCGCTCCCGGGTACTGCTGCTCGATGCCGATCTGCTGGCAACGCCGATTGGCAACGAACCGAAGATACTCCTTGAACATGGGTGCATTCAAGCCCAGAACACCTCTCGGCATCGTATCTTCAGCGTAACGATACTCGAGATCGACCGCTTTGCGGAAGAGTTCTGCGATCTCTTCGCGGAATTTTTGCGTCCAGAGGTGCGGATTTTCGAGCTTGATCTGGTTGATCAGGTCGATCCCGAAGTTGCAATGCATCGACTCGTCGCGCAGGATGTACTGGTACTGCTCGGCCGCACCGGTCATCTTGTTCTGGCGACCGAGCGCAAGGATCTGGGCGAATCCCACATAGAAGAAGAGCCCCTCCATCACGCAGGCAAAGACGATCAGGCTCTTCAGCAGACGTTGGTCCGCCTCCGGGGTACCGGTCCGGAAGCCGGGATCGGTCAGCGTGTCGATGAAGGGGATCAGGAACTCGTCCTTGCCGCGGATGCTGGGGATCTCGTGGTAGGCGTTGAACACTTCGCCCTCATCCAGCCCGAGGCTCTCGACGATGTACTGGTAGGCGTGGGTGTGAATCGCCTCCTCGAACGCCTGGCGGAGCAGGTACTGCCGGCACTCCGGGGCCGTGATGTGCCGATACGTCCCCAGGACGATATTGTTGGCCGCGAGCGAATCCGCGGTCACGAAGAAGCCGAGATTGCGCTTGATGACACGACGTTCGTCGGCAGTCAGGCCGTCGCGGTCGCGCCAGAGCGCGATGTCCCGGCTCATGTTGATCTCCTGCGGCATCCAGTGATTGGCGCAGGCGGCGAGATACTTGTCCCAGGCCCATTTGTACTTGAACGGCACGAGCTGGTTGACGTCGGTCCGGCCGTTGATGACGCGCTTGTCCTCGACCCGGATGCGGCGAAAATCGGCATCGGCTTCCTGGCCCTTGGAAAGGGAAGGAGACGTGGAAGGAGAAGGCGACGCGCTCGCGCGGCCAGCCGCCGGAACAAATCCGGCGGTCGGCTGCAGTCCCAGCCCCTTGATCGGAGCGATTCCCGCGTCGTCGTCAAAACTCAGCATGCATCCTCTCTCGCGATTTGGTTCCGTCTGCTACTGGCACGACTCGCATTCGGGATCGTCGATAGCGCAGAACTTCGGCGCACTGCCGTCGGCTTCCGTCAGCGCGCCACTCGCCATCGACACCGCGTTGAGTTGTCCGGACTTAACTGTCGACTTTTCGGCATGCGTCGCGCCGGTCGAACGCAGGTAGTAAGTTGTCTTCAGACCCCGCAGCCACGCCAGCTTGTAGGTGTCGTCGAGCTTCTTCCCCGACGCGTTGCCCGCGTAGATGTTCAGCGACTGCGCCTGATCGATCCACTTCTGCCGCCGCGCCGCCGCCTCGACCAGCGACGTCGGATCGATTTCGAACGCCGTTGCATACAGGCGCCTCAGGTCCGCCGGAATGCGGTCGATGCGCGCCAGATTGCCGTCGAAGTACTTCAGGTCGGAGACCATGACCTCGTCCCATATCCCCAGCTTCTTCAGGTCGGCGACCAAGTACTCGTTCACCACGGTGAACTCGCCTGACAGGTTCGACTTGACGAAGAGGTTCTGGAACGTGGGCTCGATCGACGCGGATACTCCGACGATGTTGGCGATCGTCGCCGTCGGTGCAATCGCAAGGCAGTTTGAGTTGCGCATGCCGACCTGGCGGATCCGCTCCCGGAGCGCGTCCCAGTCGAGGGTCGCGGACATGTCGACCTCGACGTAGCCGCCACGCTCTTCGCGCAGCAAGGCAAGGGTGTCTTGCGGCAGGATCCCGCGGTCCCAGAGCGAGCCCTTGAAGCTCGAGTAGGGGCCGCGCTCCTCGGCGAGCTCGGTCGAGGCCAGGAACGCGTAATGGGCGATCGCCTCGGTCGACCGGTCGGCGAATTCGACCGCGTCCGGAGAGTCGTAAGGCAGCCGCAGGACATGAAGACAGTCCTGGAAACCCATCAGCCCGAGCCCGACCGGCCGGTGCTTGATGTTGGAATTGCGCGCCTTTGCCACGGCGTAGTAGTTGACGTCGATGACGTTATCGAGCATCCGCATCGCCGTGCGGATCGTCCGGCGCAACTTCTCGTGGTCAAGCCGGCCGTCGGCAAGATGGTTGACCAGGTTCACCGAGCCGAGATTGCAGACCGCAATCTCCCGATCGCTCGTATTGAGCGTGATTTCGGTGCAGAGGTTGGAGCTGTGCACCACGCCCACGTGCTGCTGCGGCGAGCGGATGTTGCAGGGATCCTTGAACGTGAACCACGGATGTCCGGTCTCGAAGAGCATCGACAGCATCTTGCGCCAGAGCTGTACGGCCGGGATCTTCTTGTACAGCTTCAATTCGCCGGAAGCGGCCATCGCCTCGTAGCGGGTATAGGCCACTTCGAACGCACGGCCGTACCGGTCGTGAAGATCCACGACATCCGATGGGGAAAAAAGCGTCCAGTCGGCATTCTCCATCACGCGCCGCATGAACAGGTCCGGAATCCAGTTCGCGGTATTCATGTCGTGCGTGCGCCGGCGTTCGTCCCCGGTGTTCTTGCGCAGCTCCAGGAATTCCTCGATATCCAGGTGCCAGGTCTCGAGATAGGAGCAGACCGCCCCTTTGCGCTTCCCGCCCTGATTCACTGCCACCGCGGTGTCGTTCACCACCTTCAGGAAGGGCACGACCCCCTGCGATTTGCCGTTGGTGCCCTTGATATGCGCGCCGAGCGCACGGACCGGTGTCCAGTCGTTGCCGAGCCCGCCCGCGAACTTCTGCAGGAGCGCGTTTTCCTTGATGGCCTCATAGATGGCGTCGAGGTCGTCTCCGACCGTCGTAAGATAGCAGGACGATAGCTGCGGGCGCCGCGTCCCGGAGTTGAACAGGGTGGGCGTCGAGCTCATGTAGTCGAACGCCGAGAGGACGTTGTAGAACTCGATCGCCCTTTCCTCCCGATTGATCTCATTCAGCGCCAGCCCCATCGCGACCCGCATGAAGAACGCCTGGGGAAGCTCGATCCGCCGGCCTTCGATGTGGAGGAAGTAGCGGTCGTAGAGGGTCTGCAGCCCGAGATAGGTGAATTTCAGATCGCGCGATGCATCGAGCGCGGCGCCGAGCTTCAGCAGATCAAACCGGCCAAGCCGGTCGTCGAGCAGCTCCGCCTGGATCCCCTCCTGGATGAAATTGGGGAAGTAGTCGGCATAGCGCGCGGCCATGTCGGCATGCGACACCTCCTCGCCCAGCACCTCGAGGCGAATGGTGTTGAGCAGCAGCCGGGCGGTCACATAGCCGTAGGCGGGATCCTTCTCGAGCAGCGCACGGGCGGACAGGATCGCGGACTTGCGGACCTCGTCCATGGGCACGCCGTCGTAGATGTTCTTCAGCGTCTCCTGGATGATCGGACTGGCGCTGACCGCGTCCCCCAGCCCGCTGCATGCCGCCTCGACCAGCGCAGTCAGGGTCCGAATGTCCAGGGCCCGTCGCTGGCCGTTTTCGGTGACGTGCAGCACCGGCAGGGTGCTCTGCGCCTTCTTCTGTGCCGACTCCTGGGCGCGGGCCTCAGCCCGCTTCTCGCGATAGAGCACGTATGCGCGGGCCGCTTCGTGTTCACCGGACCGCATCAGCACGAGCTCGACCTGATCCTGAACGTCCTCGATGTGGAACGTGCCGCCGCCCGGGCGCCGGCGCATGAGCGCGCGGACCACGGTCTCGGTCAGCGCCGAGACGAGCTCACGAACCCGCGCCGAACCGGCGCCCTGGCCGCCGTTCACCGCAAGAAAGGCCTTGGTTACTGCGACCGAGATCTTCGCCGGCTCGAACCCGACGACCGAGCCGTTGCGCCGGATGATCTTGTATTCGGAATATGGCGAAGCCTCGATAGCGGCGACGTCGGCGCGCGCTACGTTGCCAAGGGAGTGCGCCCTGGCCGCCTCACCAGCAATCTGCATAACCAGCCCCTCTTTTCGCCTGTTGTCGTCCCGGGCTCTTCGGCCCACCTTCTGCGCGGCGCGCTCAGCCGCTGTCGGAGCCGCCCGGTTCGCGTCGGTGGCGACCGCTGCACTTTCGGCCCCGTCCGCCGCACCGAACCACGCACCGAACCACGCACCGACCACTATATATAGTGCTCAAGCCACGACGCACAACTAATTCTAGGGGCAGGTTCTTGGTGTTGCAAGCCTTTTTCGCGTCCATTGCACATACGTTCGCCATGCTCGCTTCGGCGGCGTGACGTTATTCACGAAATCGGATGCGCGCGTCCTCTGACGGCCGAACGAGCGGCCACGCCACGCGCGATACCGCGCGCTGAACGGATTCGGAGATGCGGAACGAAGCCCGCGCCGTATCTCAGCGCGGCCCCGCGAGGTCCGCACGGTAACGCGCCCAGTCGAAACTCGGGCCGGGATCGCTCTTTCGACCCGGCGAGACGTCCGCGTGTCCGGCGATGTCAGCCACGGGATATCTGATTCGCAACGCGCGGGTCAGGCGCGCGAGCTGCAAGTATTGCGGCGGGTCATAGGCGACCGAGTCGGTGCCCTCCAGCTCGACGCCAACCGAAAAGTCGTTGCACCGCGAGCGTCCCCGCCACCGCGAGCTGCCCGCGTGCCACGCGCGTCGCGCGCATGCGACGAACTGGACCAGCTCGCCATCTCGTCGAATGAGGAAATGGGCCGACACGCGGAGCCCCCGGAGCCCGTCGTAGTAGGGATGAGCGCGATGGTCGAGCGCGTTGCTGAACAGGTCGATGATCGCCTGGCCGCCGAAGATCCCGGGAGGAAGACTGATGTTGTGCAAAACCAACAAAGTCACGTCCGCGGCGGTCGGCCGCGCGTCGAAATTCGGCGATGCGATGAACCGGGCACCGCTTGCGACGCCCTGTGCGTCGATGGTCAGGGACTGCGGTTCGTCAGACATGGAGATAGACCGGTGCCTCGTCCACCCGTGATGATCGCGATCGGCGCGGCGGGTGCGCCACGACCCCAACGGCGCGCGTCGTACCGGGCGAAGCTCATTGGATGCCGAGGCGCTCCATCCGGTAGCGAAGCGCGCGGAAGGTGATGCCGAGCAGCTTTGCGGCGGCAGTGCGATTGAATCGGGTCTGGTCGAGCGCTTCGAGAATCGCGTCGCGCTCGATCCGGTCGAGGTAGTCCTGCAATGGCCACTTCGCGTTCGGTCCGGCGGGTTCCCGCGCGAAAGACGGCGGCGCTAGCTGCAGATCGTCCGCCTGGATTTCGTCGCTGGCTGAAAGCGCGATCGCGCGCTCCAGGATGTTTTCGAGCTCACGCGTGTTGCCTGGGAAATCGTAGCCCTGGAGCGCCTCGTGGGCGGTCGCGGACAGTCTGGCCCGCCCGATTCCGCTCTCGCTCGCCAGACGAGCCAGTATGGCCTCCGCGAGCATGGGCACGTCCTCGCGGCACTCTCGCAGCGACGGCATTCGCAACTCGATCACCGCCAGCCGGTAATAGAGGTCCTGCCGAAACTTGCCCTGCTCGACCAGCTGGGACAGGTTCTGATGGGTTGCGCTGATGAGCCGGACATCGACCGCATCCTCGGTGGTCGCCCCGACCTTCCTGACACGCTTCTCCTGGATCGCGCGGAGGAGCTTCACCTGCATGGATAGCGGGAGATCTGCGACCTCGTCCAGGAACAGGGTTCCGCCGGTCGAGGCATGGAAGAAACCGTCGCGGTCCTCGCCGGCGCCGGTGAACGCCCCCTTGCGATAGCCGAAGAACTCGCTTTCCATCAGGTTTTCGGGAATGGCGCCGCAATTGACCGGAACGAAGGGCTTGTCGCGGCGCGCGCCGTTTTCGTGGATCAGCCGCGCCGCGAGCTCTTTGCCGCTGCCTGATTCGCCGGTGATGTAGATGGGCGCCTGGCTACGGGCGAGCTTGTCTATCATTG
>JAABRB010000221.1 GCA_011391185.1 Betaproteobacteria bacterium | reverse complement strand
AGATGCACCTGGGACTGAAGCGCAATTTCCAGGTCATGCCGGGCGCCGAGTGGCTGGAGCTGCTGTGCAAGCACATCCCCGACCGCTACGAACAGTTGGTCCGTTATTGTGGCTGGTACTCGAGCCGCAGCCGCGGGGCGCGGGCGGCCAAGACTGCCGTCTCGACCAACGCCGCCAGTACCATCACCGAGGCTCTGAGCGGATACACGCAGCGTGCCAAGGCCGCCTGGGCGCGGCTGATCCGCAAGGTCTATGAATTCGACGCGCTTGAATGCCCCAAATGCAAAGGCCCGATGCGCGTCATCGCCCTGATCGAGGACCCGGTCGTGGTGCGAGCGATTCTCATGCACTTGGGCTGCTGGCAGCCAAAGGCGGTGGAGCGTGCACCGCCCGTGCCCCTCGAAGCCTGGCCCGCGCATGCGAGCCTGCCGCTCACGTATCACGTCGTCCCCGACATCGCCTGAAGCCGCGCTCCGGCCACGGACGTGAACTCGACCCGATACGTTTTCCTATCGTTTATCGTTTATCGTTTGGGGCCCGTCCCTCGCCAACTTCGCGAGCCTCAGCATCTGCATCCTCGCCGGGATCACCGCTTTCGAGGCGCTCTACCGGCCCGGTTGCCGCTCGGGCGAGGTCGCGCAGCTCCTCGGCGAGCTCGCGCAGCGGCAGGTCTCCGAAGCGCAAGGCCTGCTCGCTGCCGCCCTGCCGGAGGTGCAAGGCCCGCTGAAGATGTCGGTGAGCATCTCCGGCGCGCGCGAGACGCCCGGCGGCAAGGCGATGCAGTGCATCGCGACCGCGCACCTGAAGGTAGTCTTCCCCAAGCTCGCCGAGCCGGTGGAAGGCACGTCCGAGGTCGCCTACGCGGTGGATCCGGTGGGATGGGCGAAGGTCTATGTCCACGTCGCCGACGCCGAGTGGATCCAGGCGGCGTTCGGGCAGGCGCGGAGCCAGTACGCGCAGCGGGTCGGCGACGCGCGCTAGGCCGGGTCGGGCTCGGCGTCGCGCGGCCGAGGGGTGTCGGTCAACGCGTAGCGCGAGGGTGTCCCCGGGGCCAAGAAGCGTACTATCGTCGTTGGCCTCGACCCGGGTCCCCCGCCCATGAATCAGCAGATCCGCTTCTGCGCCGGCGACGACGGCGTGAAGCTCGCCTATGCGCTCTGCGGCGAAGGACCGCCACTCGTCATGTCCGCCACCTGGCTGACCCATCTCGAGCATCAGTGGCGGAGTCTCGCGTGGCGGCCGTGGCTCGATGGGTTCGCGCAAGATCACACGTTGTTGCGTTATGACTCCCGGGGTTGCGGGCTTTCGGACCGGGAGATCGCCGACGTCTCCTTCGAGAGCTGGGTGCAGGATTTGGAATGCGTGGTCGACGCTGCCGGCTTCGAGCGATTCGCGTTGCTCGGAACCTGCCAGGGCGGTCCGATCGCAATCGAGTACGCAGCCCGCCATCCCGAGCGCGTGAGCCATCTGGTCCTCTACGGCACCTTCGCGCGCGGCCGAGCGAAGCGCTTCAATCTTCCGCAGCAAGTGGAGAAGGCGAAAGCCCTGCTCGAGCTTACGCGACTCGGCTGGGGCAATGAGAACCACGCCTTCCTCCAGATGTGGGCTTCGATGTTCCAGCCGGGCGGCACGCTGGAGCACCTTCGTTCGTGGTCCGAGCAGCAGCGCGAAGCCACCTCAGCCGAGATGGCCGTCAGATTGTTTGAGATCGTGTGGAACATCGACGTGGCGCAGGCCGCGCAGCGCATCGGATGTCCCGTGCTCGTCGTCCAGGCGGAGCGCGATGTGGTCAATCCCATGGAGGAGGCGCGCCTGCTCGCCGGTCTGATCCCCAATTGCCGCTTCGTCCAGTTCGACAGCGAGAACCACATGCCGCTCGCCGACGAGCCTGCGTGGCCGCAGATTCTCGCCGAAGTGCGCCGCTTTCTGGCCGAGCCGGCCGCCGTGCGCGGCACCCCTCGCAACGCCCTGCCGCTCGGCGATCTGACCGCGCGCGAGCGCAGCGTCCTCGAAGGCATCGCCCGCGGCCTCGATAACTCGGAGATCGCGGCGTCGCTCGGACTATCGGAGAAGACGGTGCGCAATCACATCACCCGCGTCTTCGACAAGATCGGCGTCGAGCACCGCTACGAGGCGATCGTGCGGGCCCGCGACGCGGGTCTCGGGGTCTCGGGCAGGCCGGCTAACTCGCACTAGTCGGGACATCTGTCCCTGGCAGGCCGTGACCGCCTGCCGCCGCGTCGGGGCATTCGCCTCACTACAACCGCTGTAGCACGCCGCAGACTGGCCGCACCGGCTGGGCCCTGGGTGCGTGACAGACCACATCTCCACTCGCACCGGGTCCGCAGCCCGAACGACGCGAGAGGAGGAAGTCATGAGGCGAAGGTATCTTGCGGCCGCTGCCGCAGTCCTGTTTGTCGCCGCCGCCGCCGCTGCCGTGGCCGAGCGGTCGAGCGAGTCCGGAGGCGGAGCGCTCCCCGGCGGGAAACCCATCCGCTTCGCGACGCTGCAGCACGACCCCCAATTCATCCTGGAAGCGGTTGCGCGGCGCATGGGCGTCACCCTGCAGCCCGGCATGCCGCCGCCGGCGATCCGGCTCGAGAGTGGGACGCCGCTCCAACAGGTGCAGGCGGCAGCCGAGAAGCAATGGGGGTTCCGGCCCCGGGTGTTCGTCACCACGTACGCCACGGCCAGCAACGAGATCTACCTGATCGACGAGGCGGTTCTATACGAGAGCGACTCGCGCACGCTCGACGACTCGCTCGCACACGAGTTCGTCCACTACATCCAGGCCAATTACCTCGGCGACCGGTTCAACACCGACTGGTCCGAGAGCGAGGCAGCGGCGGTCCAGGCCTGGTTCAGGGAAGTATTCATGGCGCCAAAGCTCGCCGCGGCCGGTGCGCAGCACGCGACCGCGCAGCGTTAGCGAGCCGAACCGTCCCTGCACTGGAAGCAGAGCCGGATGTCGCAACGGCACGAGGCTCAACCCCGGTCCTCTGTCCAAGGAGAATGCGATGCCCAAGTTCGTGATCGAGCGTGAGATCGTTGGTGCGGGAAAGCTCCCGCGGAACGAGCTGCAGGCGATCTCGCAGAAGTCGTGCGACGTGCTGCAGACCATGGGCCCGAAGATCCAGTGGATCCAGAGCTTCGTGACCGACGACAAGATCTATTGCGTGTACATTGCCCCGGACGAGGAGACCGTGAGGCAGCACGCGAAGAAGGGCGGATTTCCGGTCAACACGGTCGCCCGCGTGCGGTCGGTGATCGATCCGACGACCGCGGAATAGCGCGGTCGGTCAGCGACCACGTCCACTACCGTCTGGGAGGGTCCGATGGATGAGGTGCATGAGGGAGGTTGCTTGTGCGGTGGCGTCCGCTACCGCGTCCGCGGGCGTCCGGTCGTGGGCCTGGTCTGCCACTGCACGTTCTGCCAGCGAAGGGCCGGGAGCGCGTTTGCCGTCAACGCGTACTTCGACGACCAGGCCGTGGAGTTCACCCGGGGACAGCTCGCGGAGTACGAGCATCGCTCGGACGAGAGCGGCCGGTGGTTGAAAATGGGCTTCTGCCCGCGCTGCGGGACGACCGTCACCCAGACAGTCGAGGTTCGGCCGGGGCTGAGAGCCATTGCCGCCGGCACCTTCGACGACCCCGACTGGTTCACGATTGAACGGCACATATGGGTCCGGTCGAAGCGACCGTGGGTCTCCGTTCCGTCGGATGTTGCAGTGTTTCCGCAGGGATCTGCGGGGGCGGCGACGCCCAAGTCTTCGTGACTCGAACCCTGGGTCGCACTGCCGGCCTCGATCGCTGAGATCGAGCGCGGGCCGCTAACCGGCGACGCTACGCCTCGAAGCGCTTCGCGACCTCTTCCAGCATCACCTCGGTCGCCCCGCCGCCGATCGCGAGCACCCGGGCGTCGCGCACGAGGCGCTCGATCGGGCTCTCGCGCATGTAGCCCATGCCGCCGTGGAACTGCTGGCAGGCGTACATCACCTCGTTCGCGAGCTCGCCGGTGAGCGCCTTCAGGCCCGAGACCTCGCGCACCGCGTCGCGCCCCTGGTCGACGAGCCAGGCGCAGTGGTACAGCAGCTGCCGCGCCGCCTCGACCTTCGCGTCGAGCATCGTGAGCCGCTGCCGGATCACCTGCTTGTCGAAGAGCGTCGCGCCGAACGCCTTGCGGTTCATCACCCAGTCGAGCGTGAGCCCGAGCCCCGTCCGGCAATGCCCGACCGCCATCGCCGCGAGCGCGATCCGCTCGGTCTGGAAGTTCCGCATGATCGCGTAAAAGCCCTGGTTCTCCTCGCCGAGGAGGTTCGCGGCCGGGATGCGGCAATCCTCGAAGACGAGCTCCGCGGTGTCGGAGGAGAGCCAGCCCTGCTTCTTCAGCGCGCGGCCGACGCGGAAGCCCGGCGTGCCCTTCTCGACGATGAAGATCGAGATCCCGCGCGAACCCTTGCTGTCGGCATCGGTGCGCGCCGCGACGAAGAAGAGATCGCCGTGCACGCCGTTGGTGATGAACATTTTGGTGCCGTTCAGCACCCACGAGTCGCCGTCCCGCCGTGCGCGCATGCGGATCGAGGCGACGTCCGAGCCGGCGTCCGGCTCGGTGACCGCGACCGCGGTCACCAGCTCGCCGGTGACCACCTTGCGCAGGTACCGGTCGAGCTGCGCGTTCGAGCCCGCGCGCACGAGATGCGGCGAGGCCATGTCGGTGTGGTCCAGCACCGTGATGACGAAGCCGCCGAACGTCGAGCGCGCGAGGGCTTCCTGGAACACGACCGCGGTGACGTTGTCCGCGCCGGCGCCGCCGTACTCCGGCGGGTAGGTGATGCCGAGCAGGCCGAGGCTGCCGAGCTTGCGGATCACCTCGCGTGGGGTGAAGCCGCGCTCCTCCCACGCCTCGCCGTGCGGTTCGACTTCCTCGGCGAGGAACCGGGCGACGGTGTTGCGGAGCTCGGCGTGCTCCGGCCGGTCGTAGACCGTGGCTTCCATGCGCGCCGCCGCTTCAGTCGAATTCAGGCTCGATCGAGATCTCGGTCTTCACCGAGTTGGCGATGAAGCACTTCTCGTGCGCCTGCTCGTGCAGCGCGCGGACCTTGTCGGCGTCCGGCTGCGTGCCGCTGAAGGTGACGGCCGGCCGCAGCGCTACCCGCGTGATCGCGAGCTTCCCCTCGGCGTTTTTCTCGAGCGTACCGGCGGCGTTGTCGACGTAGCGATCGACCACGAGCTTCGCGGTGCACGCGATGTGGAGAAACCACAGCATGTGGCAGCTCGAGATCGCCGCGACGAACGCCTGCTCCGGATCGACGCCCGGCGACCGGGGCGCGGTGGCGGGGATGTTCGCGCGCGCCGCCGTCCCCGGCACGCGGATGTCGTCGCCGAAGGCGAGCCAGTGCCCCCGGTCGTACGTCTTGTAGTCGAAGTCGGCGCCGAGGCGGCGCCATTCGACGGTGGCCTGGTGGAGCGACATCGCGGCTACATCCTGAACACGCCGAAACGGGTGGGTTCGACCGGGGCGTTGAGCGCGGCCGAGAGCGCCAGGGCGAGCACGCGCCGCGTGTCCTCGGGCGCGATCACGCTGTCGTCCCACAGCCGCGCCGTGGCGTAATAGGGATGTTCATCGCCCTGATCGAGGACCCGGTCGTGGTGCGAGCGATTCTCATGCACTTGGGCTGCTGGCAGCCAAAGGCGGTGGAGCGTGCACCGCCCGTGCCCCTCGAAGCCTGGCCCGCGCATGCGAGCCTGCCGCTCACGTATCACGCCGTCCCCGACATCGCCTGAAGCCGCGCTCCGGGGCTCGCTCCGCTCGCCCCGGAGTGCGGCTTTGCTTGCCCGATCGCAGCCGGCGCGGGCAAGATGTGTCATAACGCCGATTGTGCAAGGGTCGAACCCCAGGAGGCGAGCACATGACTGGCCAAACCCCCAACAAATCGAGCCCCTGCACGTCCACCTCGCCGCGCCCCGGCCACGGACGTGAACTCGACCCGATACGCTTTCCTATCGTTCCGCCACGACCCGGAGCGGCGTGCTCGTCCCGGGCGACGGCGTGCGCACCGCGCTG
>JAABRB010000220.1 GCA_011391185.1 Betaproteobacteria bacterium | reverse complement strand
CGGGCCATAAGGCACGACCGCGATGCCGTTCGCCTGGGCCATCGGCAGAATTTCCACCTCGGCCTGGCGTTTCACCAGGTTGTACATCGGCTGCACGACCTGGACGCGCCCCCAACGATGCGCTTCCTGGATGCCGAGGCACTTCTGAATCTGCCAGGCCGCGAAATTGCTGATCGCGGGATAGAGGACCTTGCCGGCGCGCACGAGATCTTCCAGCGCGCGCAGCGATTCCTCGAACGGCGTCAGCGCGTCGTACTGGTGCAGGTAGAACACTTCGACCCGGTCGGTGCCGAGCCGCTGCAGGCTTTCATCGATCGCGCGCGTGATGTGCCGGCGCGATCCGCCGCGCGCATTGGCGTCCTTGCCGGTCGGGTTGAAGCACTTGGTGGCAAGCACCAGCTCTTCGCGATGGCCGTGGATCAGCTTGCCGAGAATCTCTTCCGCGCGCCCACTGTTGTACTGGTTCGCGGTGTCGTAGAAGTTGATGCCGGCTTCGCGGCAGGCGCGATACATCTCCGTCGAGGCGGCCTCATTCGCATCGCCGCCGAAGGACATGGTCCCGAAGCAGAGTTGCGACACGCGCACGCCGGTGAGCCCGAGGGTCCGATAGTCCATGCGCGGACTATATAACGGTCCCGGCATTCCGGTCGCCCGCACCGGCGCCGGGCGCTGCCGCCGAGAACTGCGTCACACCTCGCGGCAGACGCCGAACGAGCCGGCCGGACCTGTGACATACACACACCCACCGCGATGAAACATAAGGAAAATTGGCATAACTACTGCTTAGACATCCGCATCACACGACAGACCAAGGGCGGGCATGCGAACGATACTGGTCATCAACTCGAAGGGCGGTTGCGGAAAGACGACCGTCACGACCAACATTGCCAGCTACTATGCTGCGGCCAACGCGCGAGTCGCGATCCAGGACTTCGACCCGCAGGGGTCCAGCCTGCAGTGGCTCAAGCTGCGTCCGCAGCACCTGACACACATTCACGCGGCCAGCGGCACGCCCCAGAAACCGCACCTGCTGCGCAGCCTGCAGACCTGGGTGCCTTCGAGCATCAATATCCAGCTCCTCGATGCCCCCGGGGGCGTCAAAGGATTGCTGTTGCAGGACGTCGTGGCCAAGGCCGACACCGTGGTCATTCCTGTCGGCCCCTCGTCGATCGACGTCCACGCGACGGCGGACTTCCTCAAGAACCTGCTCCTGCTCGGGCGAGTGCGCGCGCGCAACATCAAGGTCGCCGTGGTCGCCAACCGGGTGCGGAGCTCCATGCCCGTGTACGAGCCGCTCGAGCGGTTCCTGCGCTCGCTCAGCCTGCCCTTCCTCACCCGCATCAGCGATTCGGACAACTACATTCGCGCCGCCGAACAGGGCGTGGGCGTGTTCGAGATGGATCCGATCGCCACCGCCGCGGAGCGCGAAGAGTTTCTTCCCGTCATCCGATGGCTCGACGGTCACATGGCGCCCAGTGCGATCATGAACGACCGGAGAGTCGTGGATCTCTCTGCGGTGCGGAGGCAAGCCGCTCTTCTGTAGCGCGGAACCGTGCACCCGGGGCAGAATGCTCAGCCCTTCACGCACAGCACCTGCTTGAGCGTGTGCACGACTTCGACGAGATCGGTCTGCGCGGCCATGACTGCATCAACGTCCTTGTAAGCGGCCGGCAACTCGTCGAGCACGCCTGAATCCTTGCGGCACTCCACCCCGGAAGTCTGCGCGACCAGGTCGTCCCGCGAGTAGCGACGCTTGGCTTCGCCGCGTGACATGCGTCGCCCTGCGCCGTGACTGCAGGAGTGATACGCCGCGGCGTGACCCTTGCCGCGCACGATGTACGACTTCGTGCCCATGCTGCCCGGAACGATGCCGAGCTCGCCCGCACGCGCCGATACCGCGCCCTTCCGCGTGATCCACACCGCCGATCCGAAATGCTCCTCGCGGCTGGCGTAGTTGTGGTGGCAGTTCACCGCCGACTCCTCGACCACGATCTCGCCCGGGAAAAAGCGCGCGAGCGCCTGGAGCACGAGATGCATCATCGTGTCGCGGTTGAGCGCGGCGTAATCCTGCGCCCACAGCAGTCCCTCGACGTACTCGTCGAATTCCGGCGATCCCTCGGACAGCCACGCGAGGTCGCGATCGGGTAGGTGAACGTTCTCGCGCTCGGCCAGCCGGCGCGCCGTTGCGATTGCCACCTGGCCGATGTTATTGCCGACGTTGCGGCTGCCCGAATGCAGCATCACCCACACCTGCTGGCGCTCGTCCAGGCAGAGCTCGATGAAGTGGTTGCCACCGCCGAGCGTGCCGATCTGGCGCCACACGCGCGCGTGATCGAATTTGGCGATGCGGTCCACGATGCGCACGGTCTCGTAGCGCGCCTTCAGCGCCTTGATGCGGCGGTGAATGGCGATGCCCGACAGACCGTGCCCGCTGACGCTCACCGGTTCGTCGTGCGCATTGAAGCCGACCGGCACGTCGCGCTCGATCTGCGCGCGGATCGCCCTCAGCGAGTCGGGGAGGTCGGTCGCGGCGAGCGTGGTGCGCACCGCCATCATCCCGCAGCCGATGTCGACGCCTACCGCCGAGGGAATGATCGCGCCCCGGGTCGGAATCACGCTGCCCACGGTCGCACCCTTGCCGATGTGCACGTCCGGCATGATCGCGACGTGCCCGCCGAGGATCGGCAGCGACGCGATGTTCGCGATCTGCTTGAATGCGTCCGGCTCCACCGGCACGCCCGCGGTCCACATCTTCACGTTGTCCATCGCCACTTCGGCGCGGCCTACCGGCGCCCGGCCCGCGGCAGCAGCTTCGCGAGCTCTGCAACGTGCACGACGCGAATCTTCTTTTCGGTGGCAAAGGCGCGCGCACCGTCGCTGAACTCGCCCGTCGCGACATAGATGCACTCGTGCGCGTCGCGCTCGCGCCGGGCCGCATCGAGCTCGCGCAGCGGCTCGACACCGGTGCGCGCGACTTTCCAGCGCTTGCAGGCAACCAGCGCGGTGCGCCCCGCCTTGGTCATCTCGAAATCGGCGACAGCGCCGTTGATCCGACTCACGACATACCCGTCGCGGCGGAAAGCGTCTTCCAGGGCGCCGGAGAAATCGTTCCACGACATCGCGCGCACCGCCTCGAGCGTCCGTTCGATCCGCTTGGCACTCGGCGCGCGCAGCTGGCGCCAGGCGACGATGCTCCCGATCCCCAGGAACGGCAGACTGGCGAACACTGCGTAGGCGGGCGGCAGGAAGAACGCCACCACCGTGATGATCGCGGCTGCAATTGCGAAACTGATCCACCATTGCGAGCGCAGCAGGACCGCAAACAGCGAATTCTCGTGCATCCGGAACTTCATGCTTCCTGGCCTTCTCGCGATCGCTGGGACAAGTCGTTACATTACGCAATCTCGGCGTGTCGCGCATGCGGAGATCCATTTCATCCTTGGGGTCGCGGTACACTGGTGGCGATTTCCCTGCACGCCACCCAGTTGCCCATGCACAAGCTCGCTATCGCGCCCCTGCTCCCGCGGTACGTGCCGTCGCCGACTTGCGACGGCGGCGGCGCGACAGTGCGCGCGGTGCTCGACGTGGAACGAGTCGCGGACTGAAGCGGTGGCGGCGCGTACGCTTGCACGAACCATCTCCGCGGTCGCGGCAACCGACGGCGCCGGTGTGCGCCTGCTGCGCAGTCTGGGCAGCAGCGAGAACGCGCGGCTCGATCCGTTCCTCAGCCTGGCCGAGTTCGGATCGGACGATCCCGAGGGCTACGTCGCCGGTTTCCCGGCGCACCCGCACCGTGGTTTCGAGACCTGCACCTACATGCTCGAGGGTCAACTGCTGCACGAGGACCACCTCGGCAACCGCGGCCTCCTCGGCCCGGGCGGCGTGCAGTGGATGACCGCCGGGCGCGGCGTCATCCATTCCGAGATGCCGCAGCAGGAGCGCGGCCGGCTGCGCGGCTTCCAGCTCTGGATCAATCTGCCGGCGCGCGAGAAGCTGAAGCCCGCGAGCTACCGTGATATTCCCGCCGCCGGGATTCCCGCTGCCGCGCTGCCCGCCGGTGGCCGCGTGAAGGTGATCGCAGGCGATGCCGTGGCGGGCGAGACGACCTTTGCCGGTCCGGTGCAGGGTCTTGCCACGGAGCCACTGCTCATCGACGTCGAACTGCCCCCTGGCGCGCGTTTTGCGCATCCGTTGCCGCCCGGACACAGTGCGTTCCTTTATCCCTACGAAGGCAGCCTGATCATCGGCGCCGCCGGCACGGCGCTCGCTGCGCATTGCGCCGGGTTTCTCTCGGCGGGCGACACCATCGAACTCACGGCCGGCGCGCACGGCGCACGGTTCCTGCTCGGTGCCGGCCGGCCGCTGGGCGAACCGGTCGTGCAGTACGGCCCGTTCGTGATGAACACCGCCGCGGAGATCGAGCAGGCGATCCAGGACTACCGCAGCGGCGCGTTGACCGGAGCCGCCTGACCGGTCGCCTCATGTCCCCCCACCCCGGAGTTGCGCCGGGCCGCGGGCGGGCGGATGATGGGCGTGCTCCGTGCGCCGATTCTCGTTTCGCGCACCCGAACGACCGATCCCGAAAGGTCCGCCATGTCCGTCCATCCGCTGTCGTCCCTGCGCGCCGCCGATCCCGTCACGCAGGCGAAGGTCCACCTTGCCGCCGCGCACCGCCTGGCCGTTCTGCACGAGTTGGAGGAAGGCATCGACAATCACTTCACGGTCACCGTGCCCGGCTGCGACGACCGCTACCTGATTCTTCCCTTCGGCCTGCACTGGTCGGAGGCGCGGGCGAGCGACATGATCGTGTTCGACGAGTCCGGTGCAACCCTCGAGGGTGAAGGCGTCGTGGAGCTCTCGGCGCAATGCATTCACGCGCCGATCCACCGTATCTGCGGCGCGCGCGTGGTCATGCACACGCACCAGACCTGGGCGGTCGCGCTCAACAGCTTGAAGAACAATCGCCTCCTGCCGGTCAACCAGACCGCGGCGTTCTTTCACCACCACGTCGCCTACGACGACACCTACACCGGGACCGCGGATACGCTGGAAGAGGGCGAGCGGCTGGCGCGGCGTCTCGGCGACAAGCAGGTCCTCTTCATGAAGAATCACGGCGTGCTCGTGGCGGGCGACACGATCGCGCAGGCCTCCCGGCGGCTCTACAAGCTCGAGCGTGTGTGCCGCACGCAGGTGCTGGCGATGAGCACCGGCCAGCCGCTCGAAGTGCTTTCGGACGAGATCGTCGCGCGGGTGCAGGCGCCGCCCGAGAACGATCGTCATCCACGCCCGGAGCGCGATCGCCTGTACTTCGAAGCGATGCTGCGGGTGCTCGATCGCGAGATGCCGGGGTACGCCGACTGAGTCGCCGACCCGCGGGGCATCGCGCGGCGTCACGCCTTGCGGATGCAGGATTCCAGCAGCTCGATCGCCCGGCGCGCGTAGACCCACATATTGGCCTCCCGGTCGGCGCTGCCCGTCTCCAGGGTGATGACCGCCTCGACCGGACCGCAAACCGCGATGCATGCGTGACCGGCGGAGTCGCCATAGCGATTCCCGCTCGGACCGCTGGCGCCCGTTTCGCTGAGCCCCCACGTCGCGCCGAGATTGGCGCGCACGCGCTGCGCGAGCAGTTTCGCGAAAGGTTCGGTCGACGAGCGGGTGTGCGCCATGTCCTGCGGGGTGATCCCCAGCAGCGCCAAGCGGCCCGCGGCGGTGTAGACGATTCCGCCGCCCAGATAGTACTTGGACGCCCCCGGCACGGCGACGAGCGCGGCGCTGATGATCCCGCCTGCAGAGGACTCGGCGACCGCGAGCGTTTCCCCACGCTCCTTGAGTAGTGATCCGACAGCGCTGCCCAGCGCGGTGAGCGATTCCATGGCGCGTCTTCCCGGAGGTCGATCAGGTCAACGCGCATTGTCGCGCGCGCAGCGTGCCGCGCGCTACCCCAATCGGCGGTGCGCGCCCTGTCAGCCGCCGTCGCGACCGCTCGGCCGATTGCCGGATTCGAAGACGAAGGGCTGCGTGACCGCGGGGTTCTTGGGCGGCCGCGCCGGTTGCGGCTCGGCATAGAACACCGGTTGC
>JAABRB010000219.1 GCA_011391185.1 Betaproteobacteria bacterium | reverse complement strand
GTCGAGGTAGGTGCCGAGGCTCTTGGGCGTGCTTCCGCCGCCCGCCTTCCGACTCGTCTTCTTTTTCATAGTCCTCACCAACCGCGCGGCTCGGCCTTGAGGAAAGCCATGGCATGCAGGCCTTCCTCGAACCGCCCCCGCTCGACCTCGCCCAGCGGCCGCACTGGCGGCCGCGGCACGCCGCACTCCCGTCCCATCACGCCCATGGCGCATTTAATGCCGGCCAGGCCGTCCTTGAGGCCCGAACTACCGGCCTCCTTCACCAGATGATGGAGCTGCGCGATGTCTTCCTGCATGCCGCGCGCCTCGATGAATTTTTCCTGCTTGCACAAATCGTAGACCTGCCGCACCAGCCTGGGCGCGATGCCCGCCAGCGGCACAATCGCCCCGCTGCCACCGAGCGCGGAGGCCGGCACGAGGTAGTCCTGGCCCGCCAGCAGCTGAAAATCAGGCCGCAACCGTCGCCCGTTCGAGACGACTTCCTCCATGAACACGAACTCGAGGCTGGCATCGATCACCCCCGCCAGGTTGGGAACGCGCTCGATCAGCTGCAGCACGATTTCCGTCGAGAGGGCCGTGCCGACCGATTCGACCGGCGGGTTGCAGATGTAAAACGGCAGCTTGACCGCGGCGCCAATGCGCGCGAGATGCTCCACCACCATCACCGGCTTGGGATGCCAGAAGTAGGGGGGGTGGGATGCGATCGCCGCCGCGCCAGCCTTCTCGGCGTGGATAGCACGCTCGACGGCGATGCTGGTGCCCGCGTCGCTTACGTGGGCAATGACCGGCGCCCTGCCCTTCACCTGCTTGATGGCGAACTCGAGGATTTCCCGCAGCTCCCCGTCCTTCAGGCTCATGTCCTCGCCCTCCGGCATCGGCAGCGCCAGCGCTTCCGCGCCGTTGCGCAGGTGAAATTCGAGGACCTTGGCGT
Organism: Betaproteobacteria bacterium; assembly: GCA_011391185.1. The sequence goes on along the minus strand of JAABRB010000219.1, from coordinate 5,175 downwards.
AGGTCCCGTAATCGATGCCCTGGTCGCGTTTGAACGGGGTAACCGGTGCGTGCACCAGGCCTGGTTGAAATGTTTTCATAATTAAATGTTCCGGGTTCAACGTTCAATGCTCAAGGTTCAAGGTCATCAGCACGAGCTGCCGTTCTCGATTTTGAACTCGGAACCCGGAACTCGGAACATTGAACTTGATTCACCAGCCATGCGGCTCGGTTTGCAGAATGTTCAGCTCCTCGAGCTGCTTCCTCAGGAATTCGATGCGCTCCTTGGTAGCCGTGGGCAGTGGCGAGCGCGTCGGACCGACCGGGCGGCCCATCATGATCATCGCGCCCTTCAGCGACGAAGGGTACTGCTCCTTGAACAGGCGCCACAGCGCGGAAATCTTGAACTGGCATTCACGCGCCGTCTCCCAGTCGCGGGCCTGCAGGGCCGCGAAGAATTTATTGCAAAGGTTGGGCGCGATGGCCCCGGAAGACGAGAACGAGCCGCAGGCGCCGAGCGGGTATGACGCGAGCAGGTGCTCGACGCCCATGATGATCGCGAAACCGGGGCGCATGTTCAACGCCACGCGGGAGATCTCCAGGTACTTGCTGCTGTGGAAGCTCGCGTCCTTCATGCCGATATAGTTGGGAAGCCGCTCGATCAGGCGCTGGGTCAGCTCGCCTGTGAATTCCACGCCCTCGCCGTTGCGCCACGGTGAGTTGTAGGTGAGGACAGCGAGATCGGTCGAGGTCGCGATGCGCACGATCGAATCAAAAATCTCTTCCTGCGACGGGCGCCGGCAGTAGGGTGATATGGTGAGGATGGCGTCCGCGCCGATTCTCTGGGCATGCTGCGCGAGGTCCAGCGAATCCTCCTCCGACAGCGTGCCGACGAAGATTGAAACCGGCACCCGCTGGTTGACGGTCTTGACCGCGATCTCGGCGCCCAGCTTGCGCTCGGCAATCGTGAGGTTCAGCGATTCCGCCTTGTGGTGAGGCCAGGCGATGGCGGGCGCACCATGGCGGACGTGAAAGTCCACCATCTTGGCAAAGCCGTCCCCGTCGAAGCTGAAATCGTCCTTCATTGGCGAGACCGGGGCCTGCATGACGCCCTTCAACCTGATCGGCATGAGCATGGGCAACTTCCTTCATTGTTGATTCTGGACGACTGCATTCTTCTCTACCCGTCTGGCAGGGTCAAGGCTTTACATGCCCTCGGAAAAATGTGAAACCGGGTCACTTAACGCCGGCCAGGTCCACCGCGGTCGGAACCCCCGCGCTTGCGCCTATGAGTTCGTAATAGCGCGCGGCCAGCGCGAGATCCTGCAGCGCGGTGCCAACCGACTTGAAGACGACCATGCCTTCCTTCGGCAGGGTCACTGCGCCGGTAACGATCTGGCCCAGGGTCGCCCGTTTCGATTCAGGGAGCGCGCCGGCTTCGACGGCGCGCCGCAGCTCCCCTGCCTCCCCCAGTGCGTGAGAAGTATCCACTACAACCCGCTTCGCATCCTGAAGAGCGCGCACGTCGATCTCGGCGAACTGCGCCCGGGTGTTGCCGACGGCGCATAGCAGGCGACAGCTGCCCAGCCATTCCCCGCGCAGCACCGGCTCGGCTCCGCGCGCGCTGCTCGCCGCGGCTACTACCGGGTGGCCGCTCACCGCCGCCTGCGCCGTATCTACCGCCGTGACCGGGAATCCGAGTTTTGCCGACATCTCGCGCGCGAAGGCTTCGCGGTTGGCCTGGGTGGGGCTATAAACCGAGGCCTGACTGATCCGGTAGACCGAGGCGAGGCACTCGAGTTGCGCACGCGCTTGATGGCCGGAGCCAATCAACCCCACCGTCACCGGCCCCGGCACGTTTACCCTGCGCGCCACGACTCCGCTCGCAGCACCGGTGCGCATGTCGGTGATATAGCGCCCGTCGAGCAGGGCCAGGAGTTCGCCGTCCTTGAGGCTATAAAGCGCCACGAGGAAGCGCGCGCCTGTTCCCCGGACGTTCTGGTAGGTCTTGGTCGCGCTGTAGCCCGCCTCGTAATCGGCGGCGAACAGCATGCGCATCGCGCCGCCTTCGAAGTTGCTGACGAATTTCGGCGATAGATATGCCCGGCCGGCCGCCTCGTGCGTGAAAGCACGCTCGAGCAGGTCGATCGCATCGCTCATGTTGAGCGCGCCCTGCAGCGCTTCGAATCCCAGCGTGACCGCCACGCTATTTCACCAGCCCGAGGTCGGCCATGACCGACTTCGCGGCCGCGTATTCCGCTTCGAGGTAGCGTGTAAAATCCCTGGCCCGCAACGGCAGGCGCGACATGTTGGTGCCGTCGAGTTCCCGGTTCCACTCCTCGCTCGCTGTTACCCGCGCGAGCGCCTCGTCCCAGAACGAGACCTGCGGTGCCGTCATGCCCCGGGTGCCGAAGATGGCACGCCAGTTCGAAATTCCGGTCGCGTTGATGCCCTGCTCCCGCATCGTCGGCAACGCCGCCAGGTCCCCTGCCAAGCGCTGGGGCGCGGCAATGGCGAGCATACGGGAATGTCCGGCCTGCACCTGGGGCAGCGCAGCGCTGACAGAAGAAACCACCGCCTGGATATGTCCGCCCACCACCGCCATGTGGGACTCCGCGTTGGTCTTGAACACCACCGTCCTCAGCTTGCGCGGATCGACCCCGGCCGACAGCACCGCCTGCGACAGCGCCAGGTGGTTGGGCCCGCCGCGACTTACCATGCCAAAGACAACTGAACCAGGGTCCGCCTTGAGACGATCCACCAGCTCACGCATGGTCTTGATGGGCGAATTCGCGGCTACCGTGACCACGCTATAGTCGACGACGAGACACGCCAGCGGCGTGAGGTCGGTATAGCCCAGCGGCGTCAGACCGGCGAGCTGGTTGGTGAAAACGGTCGCCGTCGCGTACAAGAGGTAGTGAGGGTCAGGCGCCTTCTGGGTCAGGTAGATCACCGCCAGCGATTGGTTGCCGCCCGGCTTGTTCATGACGACGGATGGAACGGTCAGCAGCTTTTCCTCCTGCAACACCCTTTGCATCAGGCGCGTGATCTGATCGTTGATGCCGCCTGCCGCGGTCGGCACGATCAGTTCGACCGGCTTCTCCGGACGCCAGCCGCCCTGGGCGTGAGCCACTTCCACCACCACGACCAGCCAAAGCGCGAGGATCAGCGCAGCTGAATGAAAGCTTCGGCCCAGGCATTTCCCCATCAGTCGGTGCGATTTCATCACTTTTGCCCACAGACCCTCAATGCCAGTCTTCATCGTTCGCTTCCGAGGTTGTCTTACTGAGACGCCAGCACGTGCCTGGCGATTTCCTTGCGCGTCGCTATCCACACTTCCGGCGTGCGTGCGGCGATCTCCATGATGCGCTCGTAGTAGTGCGCGCCGTGCGGTCGCCCGAAGATATGCGCGTGCACCGTGGCGTCGATGATGGCCGGACCGCGCTCGTGCTGGATCACCCGGCCGAGATGCTCCTCGAACGTTTCCAGCAGCGCGCGCGGCGAAATGCCGTATTTCATCGAGGTCATGTCGTTGACATCCATCGAGAGCGGCAGCGCTACGATACGCGAATGACCGAAGCGCTGCACGTACGGCAGGTCATCGTCGAACACGTCGCCGTACCACTGATAGCCCGCCTCGGCGAGCAGGCGCGCGGTATTGGGGCCGGGCGTGCCGCGGGGGCTGATCCAGCCCAGGACGTCCGTTCCAGAGACCCGCGCAAGCAGGTCGGTGCAGCGCCTGATATTGGCCCGCTCCTGCGCCTCGGACATCAACACCGGCATCACATCCATCGCATAGGAGTGGGAGACCACTTCATGGCCGCTGGTGCCGACAGCGTGCACCGCTTTCGGCGAGCGCTCGGCCAGCACGGCATTGGTCATGACGCTCGCGCGGATGCCGTGGCGGGCGAAAGCTTCGAGCAGACGAAAGATGCCACGGCGGGCTCCATAGGCCGCCCACGAGATCGCCATGTTGTCGACGATGCCCGGCACCGCTGGCAGCGGATTGCCCATGGGGCTGATCCCGGGCGCTTTGCCATCGGACCAGGCCTCGAACGCCACGTTGAATACGACGGCGATGCGCTTGTCGCCGGGCCACAGTTGTTGCAAGTTGTTACTCATGAAATTCCCTTACTCAGGTGACGGCCGCACGCGCCGTGTAAATTCCCAGCACGGTCATTGCCAGCGATCCCGCGAGATGGGAGCCGATGTGGAGCACCGCCCAGCCGTAACGCTGCATGGCAATGAGCTCCGTCGCTTCGATCGAGAACGTTGAAAACGTCGTCAGGCCGCCGAGAAAACCGGTGATGATAAATAATCTCCACTCCGCCGACACGAGAGCCAGCTGGAGTACCAGCTCCACCGCGATCCCGACCAGATAACCGCCGATGAGGTTGGCGGCGAGCGTTCCAAGCGGCAGATTCGGCACGGCGGTGTTGAGCGCCACGCTCAGCCCCCAGCGCAACCACGCGCCGAGCATTGCGCCTATGTTAACCGCCATCAATCCCGCTGCGTTCACGTTCCTCCCCCTACACCTCAAAATCGAATTGACAGGATTTACAGGATTAACAAGAAAACATCTAGAGGGCTTGGGGTTTATGGCTTGAATCTTGTTAATCTTGTTAATCCTGTCTATTGATCCTCAGCCCTTGAGCCGCCAGCGATCTGCCGCGACGTCGTCCGTCTCTCGGGCCTCGACCCAGCGTGCGCCCTTGCCGGCCTGTTCCTTCTTCCAGAAAGGCGCGCGCGTCTTCAGGTAGTCCATGATGAATTCGCAGGCGGCGAATGCCTCGCCGCGGTGCTCTCCCGCCGCCACGACCAGAACGATTTGATCCAATGGCTGGAGTCGTCCTACTCGATGGATGACGAGTAAATTCAGCACGTTCCATCGGGAATGCGCCTGGGAGATGATCTCTTCTATCGCCTTTTCCGTCATGCCGGGATAGTGCTCGAGCGTCATCTCCGCGACGGCGTCACCCTCGTTCACATCGCGCACGATGCCGATGAAACTTGCCACCGCCCCCACCCTGGGGTTGCCACGGCGCAACGCGGCGATCTCGGCGCTCACATCGAAATCCGCTGTCTGTATCCTAACAGTCATGTGAAAAATAACTAATAGACAGGATTTACAAGATTTACAGGATCAGATCAAAAACAAGACATTGAAAAAGGCTGGGCTTATTTGACTCTTGTTAAT
>JAABRB010000218.1 GCA_011391185.1 Betaproteobacteria bacterium | reverse complement strand
AAGGCTTACGAACGGGATGGCGCGCGAACAAGGTTAAAATGCGTCCTGATCGGGGCAGATCCAGTCACGATTAATATCGCAACGTAACGTCAGCCGCGGTGCGAACATTCGTCGTAAACGCGGGAGAGCGCCGCATGCGTCGAAAGACGCATGCGGCAAAAAATCTCAGCCGACCGCGGTCTGCGGGTTCACCGATTGCCGCTTCACGGCGAGCTTGTTGAGCGCGTTGATATAGGCCTTGGCCGAGGCGACCAGCGTGTCGGAATCGGCGCCGCGCGCGGTGACTTCCTTGCCGCCCTCCTCGAGCCGCACGGAAACTTCCGCCTGCGCGTCGGTGCCCTCGGTCACCGCGTGCACTTGATAGAGCATGAGCTTCGCCGCGTGCGGCACCAGCTGCTTGATCGCGTTGAAGATCGCATCCACCGGACCGTTGCCGGTCGCCTGGGTCGTGCGGTGCACACCGTCGATGTCGAGCACGAGCGTCGCCGACTGCGGTCCCTGCGTGCCGGCGATCACCGTCAGCGACACGATCTTGATGCGGTCGTGCTTCTGCGCGATCTCGTCGTCCACCAGCGCGACGATATCCTCGTCATAGACGTGCTTCTTCTTGTCGGCGAGATCCTTGAAGCGCTTGAAAGCATCTTCCAGCGCGTTGTCACCGAGATCGTAGCCGAGCTCCTTGAGTTTCTCGCGGAACGCGTGGCGGCCCGAATGCTTACCCATCACCAGCGAGGTCGCGCGCACGCCAACATCCTCCGGCCGCATGATCTCGTAGGTCTGCGTGTGCTTGAGCATGCCGTCCTGGTGAATGCCCGACTCGTGCGCGAACGCGTTCCGGCCGACGATCGCCTTGTTGTACTGCACCGGGAACGAGGTCACGGCCGACACGAGCTTGGAGGCGCGCATCAGCATCGTGGCGTCGACACCGGTCCAGTACGGCATCACGTCGTTCCGGACCCGCATCGCCATCACGATTTCTTCGAGTGAGGCGTTGCCCGCCCGCTCGCCGATGCCGTTGATGGTGCATTCGATCTGCCGCGCGCCGCCGTCGACGCCGGCTAAAGAATTGGCCACCGCCATGCCGAGATCGTCGTGGCAATGCACCGAGAACACCGCCTGGTCGGAGTTCGGTACCCGCTCTCGCACCATCTTGATCAGCGCCGCGTACTCCGTCGGCGTCGAATAGCCGACTGTGTCCGGGATGTTGATCGTGGCGGCGCCCGCCTTGATCGCGGCTTCTACGCAGCGGCAGAGGAAGTCGTGCTCGGTTCGCGTGCCGTCCTCCGACGACCACTCGACGTCCGCCACGTGATTGCGCGCGCGGGTGACTTGCTGGATCACCATCTCGTAGACCTCGTGCGGCTCCTTCTGGAGCTTCCACTTCATGTGCACTGGCGAGGTCGAAAGGAACGTGTGGATACGCGGACGCTGCGCGTGCCGCACTGCTTCGGCGCAACGGTCGATGTCCTTCATCGCCGCCCGCGAAAGGCCGGCGATGATCGCCTTCTTGGATCGCCTGGCGACCTCGGCTACGGACTCGAAATCGCCTTGGCTTGCAATCGGGAAGCCGGCCTCGATGATATCGACGCCCATTTCGTCCAGAAGCTCCGCGACCTCGATCTTCTCCTCGAAGGTCATGGAAGCGCCGGGACACTGTTCGCCGTCGCGCAGGGTGGTGTCGAAGATGAGCACGCGATTCTTTTCGCTGCGCTCGATGGTTTTATGGGTCATGGGACTGATCCTTCTCCTTGCTCGCGCTCTTTTTCATGAGCGCCCGGGGGTTGGTATTCGCGATCCCCTGAGTGCCCAGGCGCAAGCGCCCGGCCGGCCCTCAGGGGCGGCGAAGGAGCAGGAGTCCGAGAATGAGAGCCGAGCCCGCAATCGCGCGAGCGATCGGGCTGTTGACGCGGGCTTTGCAGATATTCGGCATCGGCGTCATCGGCTCTTCTCAGGCCGCCAATCTCTTCCCGAAAGCTTGATTTTCGGTTTCCGGCGGCGGAGCGACTTCTAACCGAGGATATGGGGGCGGCGCAAGCGGCTCGCTGGCGATGCGACAGCAATGCTTGCCCGTCCCGGCAAATCGGTTCAATTTGCCGCTCTTCAAGTCGAGGCAAAATCAGTCCGCCCGGAGCTTTCGATGCCGCGTCACCTGCCCGCCATCCTGTTCTGCACCCTCGCGCTTGCCGGCTGCATCACGGCCGGCGATCCGGCGCCGATCCCTGTTTCCACCGTCGAGCCGGTCAAGGGCCCGGCCGCTTGCGCCCAGCCGATCGGCGACTATGTGAACGTGATCGAGGCCGACGTGACTTCGGGAAACCTGAACCGTGACGTGCACCGCCGCATCAGCAACGATCTGTTCGGCGTCCGCTCCAATTGCGCTTCCGGCCGTGTCGGGCCGGCGCTCACCGACCTCGCCGCGGTCAAGGCGCGCTACGGCTATCGGTGAGATGTTTCGCGCACTGGCCGTTCTCGCGCTCCTGATCGTGCCGGCCACGGCCCAGACCAATTGCGGTGCGATCGTCGAGCGCCAGCGCATCGCCGTCGAGAACCGCTACCGCGCCGGCGGCATGGAGCCGAGCGCCTATCAGGCAGCACGGGTCCGGATCGAGGAAAGCGCCGCCGCCTGCCGCGCAGGACAGTTCGTTCCATCGCAATTGCCGGCACTGCCTCCGCCGGTGACCGTCAACCCGCCGTCGGCCACGCAACCTGCGACGGCTGCCCAGTCGCCTACGATCCTACCGTCGCAGACCACGCCCCAGGGCCTGCAGATTCCCTCGCCCTATCGCTGAGCGAACATCGCTTCGAGATAGGCGCAAGTGAAGTCGGGCATGGCCGGCGTGAGGTCCTCGCGGCCGCGCACGATCACGATATCGGCGAGTTCCGGACGCGGCGTCGCCGCCAGGTGCACCCGCACACGCGCCGCCAGCGTTTCGACGTCCTCCGGCGCTTCAAGCGCGCGCATGAGCGCAATCCGCATCCCAGCCAGCACCGCTTGCCAGCCACCGGGCTTCGCGTCGGTCGAGATTAGCCCGGTTTCTTCGAGAAGCTCACGGCGCACGCTGCCTTCGAGATCCACGATCCCGTCGTCGCGCACGTCGTTCGGATCGGGCGTGCCCGAGGGGAAATAGACTTTTCCCGCATTGGCCGTGTGCTTGGCCATGCGACCGAGCAGGAAAGCGCCGTCGGCGGCACGTAACGCGGCCATGGCGAAACAGTTGAATACCGAAGCGTCGGGAAAACCAGTGTCGCGCCAGTGCAGGAAACTCGCGAAATCGGTCTCGAGATAGGCTCCGCGAAAAATCCCCTGTTCGATCGCAAAGCGATGCAACAGAAGCACACGGCCGTTCCAGATCCCGGGCCAGCGCTCGCGCCGCTTCTCAAAATGAGCGCCGGTCGCGGCACGGTTCGCTTCGGCCCAGGCCCAGTCGCGCGGCTCTAGACGCAGGTCGAGCGCCTTGACCGGCACGATCCGGATCTCGCCCATCGGCCGGCTTCAGCCTTCGACCGGTTCGGCGCGGAAATTGCGCGAAGGCGAGATGAATTCCTCCTGCGCGTCCACGAGCAGCATTTCTTTCGCCTTCGCCGTCTGAGTGCGCTCCAACACACCGAACATCGACGAGGCCGCAACTTCAAGCGCTGTTGCGAGCGTGCCGGTGCGCAGAAGATGGAAGAAGAAGAGTGCGGCGATCGTGTCGCCGGTGCCCTGCACCGCGATATCGAGCTTGGGCAACCGCACGCGCAGACGTTCGCCCTCGCTCGACGCGAAAATGTCGAGCGCGTCGCGCGGCGTGCCGGCGACCTTGAGGCTCGTTACCAGCACGGTCTTCGGCCCCTTCGCGTGCAAAGCGTCGCAGGCTTTAGCCGCGTCGGCCATGGACCGCACCTTGATGCCGGAAAGCGTCTCCAGCTCGAACTGATTGGGCGTCAGCACGTCGGCGGCGGCGAGCGCGCGGCCGCTGAAGAATTCGGCGATGCCGCCCTGCACATAGCTCTTGCCGCCGTCGCCGATCACCGGATCGCAGCAATAAAGCGCGCGCTTGTTGGCCGCCTTTACCTTGGCCACCGCCTCGAGCACCACCTCGCCGATCTCCGCCGTGCCGAGATAGCCCGAGATCACCCCGTTGCACGTCTTCAGCACGCCGCGATCGGTGATCCCCTCGATCACCTCGCGGATTTGCGCCGCGCCGAACACCTCGCCGCGCCATTTGCCATAGCCGGTGTGATTGGAGAACTGCACCGTGTTCACCGGCCAGACCTCGACGCCCAGCCGCTGCAGCGGAAACACCGCGGCCGAGTTGCCGACATGGCCGTAAGCGACGTGCGATTGGATGGAGAGAAGATTCATAAGACCGGTTACGTCATCCTTCGAGGCTCGGGATGACGTAGCCTCATTAGCAGAAAAAGTCCCGTCATCCTGAGGTGCGAAAGGCCGCCGATTCCGAGCCGCGTTTCCTCCATTGCCTCGCCTGCGGAAGACCGATATGGCCCCCCTGCCCGCCTTCCTCTCACCCGCTTAAAATCTGCATCGCGAGCCCGTCATGTCCTTGAGTGCCTATAGCCAGGAGATGTTCGCGTTCATCAACTCGAATGCTTACACGCAGGCGATTCTCGAATGGGTGAGAATGCATCAGGCGTGGGCGCCGGTTATCGTGGGCTTGCTCGCTTTCGCCGAATCCCTGGCGGTCATTTCATTCTTCGTTCCGGCGACGTTCATTATTTTAGGGATCGGCGGCCTGATCGGCGCCAGCGGCATCGGGTTTTGGCCGGTCTGGCTAGGACTCGTCATCGGCGGAATTCTCGGCGATTGGGTTTCCTACGTCGTCGGCTATTACCTCAAGGACCGCGCGCATCACACTTGGCCGCTGTCGCGCTATCCCGATTTTACCAAACGCGCCGACGCCTTCATGCAGCACTGGGGCGCGTGGGGCGTCTTCATCGGCCGCTTCTCCGGACCGCTACGCGCCTTCGTGCCCCTCGCGGCCGGAATCTTTGGCGTGCCGCAATTGTTGTTCCAGATTGCAAACGTGACCTCGGCGATCGTCTGGGGTTTCGCGCTGCTCGCTCCGGGCTGGGGCCTGCTGAAGTATTTCAGCGGCTGGATTCCCGTCTGAGAAAAGCGGGCGAAGAACTCCGCCCGCTGCATCCTTTGTACCGCTCCGGTCAGATCGGATAATGCCGGTGCCCGGTCTGGATCGTGATCCAGCGCAGCTCAGTGAACTCCGCGATCCCGGCGCGGCCGCCGAAACGGCCGATGCCGCTCTGCTTGACGCCGCCGAACGGCATCTGCGGCTCGTCGGCCACCGTCGGCCCGTTGATGTGGCAGATGCCGCTCTCGATGCGCTCGGCCACAGCATAGGCTCGGTCGATGTTCTTGCTGAACACCGCAGCTGCGAGCCCGTATTCGGTATCGTTGGCGGCGCGGATGGCTTCCTCGTCGTTGTTCACGCCGATCAGGACCACCACCGGCCCGAACGACTCTTCGCGATAGATGCGCATGTCCGGCGTCACCCGGTCGAGGATCGTCGGCTGGAACAGCGTCCCGCTCACCTCGCCGCCGCATACCAAACGCGCGCCGCGGCCGGTCGCGTCCTTGACCAGTTCCATCACGCGCGCCGCCGCGCGCTCGCTCACCATCGGGCCGATCTGGGTTTCCGGCAGCGTAGGATCGCCGACTTTCAGCTTCGTGGTCCGCGCGATCAATTTGTCGAGAAAGAAACTCGCGACCGGCTTCTGCACCACGATGCGCTCGGTGGACATGCAGATCTGACCCTGATGCATGAAGGCCCCGAAATTCGCCGCCGCCGCCGCCTCGTCGAGGTCGGCGTCATCGAGCACCACGAGCGGCGCCTTGCCGCCGAGCTCCAACAGCACCGGCTTCAGGTACTTGGCCGCCTTTTCGGCTATGATTTTTCCAACGTGCGTTGAGCCCGTGAAGTTGATGCGCTTGACGCGCGTGTCTGAAATAAGCGCATCGACCGTGGCCGCCGCACCTTCGCGCGACGTGGTGAGCACATTGATCGCGCCCGCTGGCAGCCCCGCCGCTTCCAGCACTTCGCCGATGATGCGGTGCGTCTGCGGGCACTCCTCGGAAGCCTTGAGCACGACGGTATTGCCGCAGGCGAGCGGCATCGCCAC
>JAABRB010000217.1 GCA_011391185.1 Betaproteobacteria bacterium | reverse complement strand
AGTTTCGCGCGGCACATGGCCCGCCTCGGCATCGGCGACGGCATGAAGATCGTGGTCTATGACGGCGGTGGGCTGTTTTCCGCGCCGCGCGTGTGGTGGACGCTGCGGCTGTTCGGCGCCAGGGACGTCAAGATTCTCGACGGCGGCATGCCGCAATGGCGCGCGGAGCTGCGCCCGGTCGAGGGCGGGATGGTCACGCGGAAGCCTGCGCACTTCACGCCGCGCTTCGAGCAGAAGCAGGTTGCCGATATAGCTAGAGTCGAGACCGCGCTCCACTCGGGGTCGGCGCAAGTGGTCGATGCGCGATCGGCCGAGCGCTTCCGCGGAGAGGCAGCGGAGCCGCGGCCGGGCGTGCGCTCGGGCCGCATGCCGGGCAGCAAGAACGTGCCGGTCGCCGGCGTCGTCGAGAATGGCCGGCTGGCGAGCCCGGAAAAGATCAAGGTGGCGTTCGCCGCGGGCGGCGTCGATCCGGACCAGCCGATCATCACGAGCTGCGGCTCGGGGGTCACGGCGGCGACGCTGTGGCTTGCGCTCGACGCGATCGGCAAGCCGCCGCAGGCGCTCTATGACGGCAGCTGGTCCGAGTGGGGCTCGCTGCCGGACAAGCCGCTGAAAACCGGCGCCGACTAGCGCGCGTCGGCAGCTTCTTTCAAGCGGCCAGCCTTCTCCTTGCTCCAGCTCGCGAGCAAGCCGTGCGCTTCGTTCTTGAAGCGGGCCATCTCCTCGGGGGTCGACGACTCCGCCGTCAGTTCCAGGCGAATTCCGTTCGGGTCGAAGAAATAGATCGACTGCACGAAGCCGTGATCGGTAATGCCGAGCACTTTCACACCGGCCGCCTGCAGCCGAGCCCGCGCCGCCAGCACGTCATCGACGCTCTTCATTTTGAGCGCGAGGTGGTTGACCCAGGGCGGCGTATTGGGCGATGGCAAGGGCTTGGTGTTGTCCCCGAGATCGAAGAAGCCGATGCAGGAGCCGTCGGCCATTTCGAAGAAGATATGCACATAGGGGCAGTGCTCGCCGGTGCTGGGCACCACGTCGAGCTTCATGGTCATCACCAGCGGCAGGCCGAGCAGGTCTTCGTAGAAGCGCCGCGTCTCCTCGGCGTCGCGACAGCGATAGGCGAAATGGTGCAGGCCGTGGATCGTGGCCATCTTGTTCATCGGAGTTCTCCTGCCCTCACCACTTCGGAAGCTGCGAAACATGCCACAAAATCCGCTTACCTGCATGGGCAAGCGCCGGTGCTATAATCCAGCGCGAGGTACAAGATGATCTTCCGCCAACTCTTCGACGCGGTCTCCGGGACCTACACCTATCTGCTCGCCAGCCGGCGCGGCGGCGAGGCGTTGATCATCGACCCGGTGATTGAGAAGGTCGATCGTTACCTGCAGTTGGTGAACGAGCTCGACGTTCGGCTGGTCAAGGCCGTGGATACGCACATGCACGCGGATCACGTCACCGGGCTTGGCGCGCTGCGCGACCAGACGCGCTGCATCACCGTCATGGGCGAGCAAACCAAGGCCGACGTGGTGTCGATGCGCGTCGCCGAGGGCGACCAGGTGAAGATCGAGGGCGTGTCGCTCGACGTGCTCTACACGCCCGGCCACACCGACGACTCTTACAGCTATCTCATGGGCGACCGGGTGTTCACCGGCGACACCTTGCTCATCCGCGGCACCGGCCGGACCGATTTCCAGAACGGCGACGCGCGCGCGCAATACGATTCGATCTTCAACAAGTTGCTCAAACTGCCGGAGGAAACGCTCGTCCTGCCGGCGCACGACTACAAGGGCGAGACCGTCTCCACCATCGGTGAGGAGAAGCGCTTCAATCCGCGGCTGCAGGTGAAGTCGATCGACGATTATGTCGAACTGATGGGCAACCTCAAGCTCCCGAACCCGAAAATGATGGACGTGGCGATCCCGTCGAATATGCGGGTCGGCATGCACCAGGAGGAAATCGCGCGGCGCGGCTGGGCGCTCTCGGCGCGCGACGCGATAAAGCTGGTGGGGCGAAAGGACGTCGCGCTCGTCGATCTGCGCGAAGACAGCGAGAGGCAGAAGCACGGGATCATTCCGGAATCCTTGCACCTTCCCTACCCAAACCTTCTGGATCACGTGCGGCCCGGCAGCCTCCTACATCAGCTCGCGGCCGATACCGGCAAGCGCATTGTGTTCTATTGCGCGTTCGGCGAGCGCTCGGCCATGGCGGTGCAGGCGGCGCAAGACGCGGGGCTCTTATCTGCGATCCACATCCAGGGCGGCATGGACGCCTGGAAAAAGGCGGACGGGCCGGTTGCGCGCTGAGCGCGTCAGTGCAGGATTTGGCTCAGGAACAGCTTGGTTCGTTCGTGCTGCGGATGATCGAAGAATTCCTTGGGCGAATTGGCTTCGATGATCTGGCCCGCGTCCATGAAAATGACGCGGTTGGCGACCTGACGCGCGAAGCCCATCTCGTGGCTCACCACCAGCATGGTCATGCCGTCCTCGGCGAGCGAGACCATGGTGTCGAGCACTTCTTTCACCATTTCCGGGTCAAGCGCCGAGGTCGGCTCGTCGAACAGCATTATTTTCGGGTTCATACATAAGGCGCGGGCGATGGCGACGCGCTGCTGCTGACCGCCCGATAGCTGGCCCGGATACTTGTGCGCTTGTTCGGGAATTTTCACCCGTTTCAGATACTTCATGGCTATCTCGTCGGCTTCGTGCTTGGGCATTTTGCGCACCCAGATTGGCGCCAGCGTCAGGTTCTCCAGCACCGTCAAATGCGGGAACAGGTTGAAGTGCTGGAACACCATGCCGACCTCGCGGCGGATCTCGTCGATCTTCTTCAGATCCTCGGTGAGCTCGACGCCGTCGACCAGGATGCGCCCCTTTTGGTGGCTCTCGAGCCGGTTGATGCAGCGGATCAGGGTGGATTTGCCCGAGCCGGACGGGCCGCAGATGACGATGCGCTCGCCGCGCAGCACTTTCAGATTGATGTCCTTCAGCACATGAAAATCGCCGTACCACTTGTGCACGTCGATCATTTCCACAGCGGCCTGGTTGCCGGCGGATACAGGTGGTTCTCGACTCATCGGCGCTTCCCTTCCGCCCCACGCCGCTCGAGGAACAGCGAATAGCGGGACATGCCGTAGCAGAACACGAAATAGACCATGCCGGCGAAGGCGAAGCCGGTATAGAGCGTCACCGGCGAGGCCCAGTTCGGATCGGTGAAGGCGGCGCGCAGCTGGCCTAAGAAATCGAAGATCGCGACGATCAGCACGAGCGTGGTGTCCTTGAACAGGCCGATGAAGTTATTGACGATGCCGGGGATCACCAGCGTCAGCGCCTGCGGCAGAATGATGAGCGACATGGTCTGCCAATAACCGAGGCCGACCGCCATGGCGCCTTCATATTGGCCTTTGGGGATCGCTTGCAGGCCGCCGCGCACCACCTCGGCCATATAAGCGGCCGCAAAGAGCGTGACGCCGACCAGCACTCGCAGCAGACCGTCGAAGCTCAAGCCCGTGGGCAGGAACAAGGGCAACATGTAGCTCGCGAAATAGAGCACCGTGATCAGCGGCACGCCGCGCCAGAATTCGATGAAGATCACCGAAAAGAATCGCACGATCGGCATCGAAGAGCGGCGGCCGAGCGCGAGCAGGATGCCGAGCGGCAACGAGGCGACGATGCCGGTAATGGCGACCACGAGCGTGACCAGAAGCCCGCCCCAGAGCCGCGTCTCGACCGGCGGCAGTCCGAGGTTGATGTCGGCAGCGAGCAGCACGATGGCTAGCAGCACGAAACTGGAGAGCATGGCGATCGCGAGCGTGCGGGCTTCCGCGCCGATTGCGCGTGCGATGGCGGAGGAGATCACAGTCAGCAGGAGAGCAGAGGCAATGAAATCGATCCAGAAACTCATGCGCAGACCGAATATCGCGGTGGAACCGACCACGGATTCCAAGTTCACGAAGCGGCCGAGCGCGAATTGCCGCATTTCGAGATTGCCGCCGGTCAGCAGCACGAAGGCAAGGACCGGGAAGACGGCGAAGAACAGGATCGCGTTCAGCCACTTGAACGGCGCCGAGGGGATCAGTAGCGGCGCGAGCAGGATCGCGCACAGGGCATAGACGGTATTCGGTCGCCAGCGCTCGGCGATTGGATAGAAGCCATAGACGAATTGGCCGAATTTGGCGTGCACGAACGGCCAGCAGGCTCCGGTGGCGTTGACGCAGGCGTCGCGGCTCTCCCCTTCCCAGACCGCGTCGATGAACAGGAAGCGCACGATTGGCGGCAGCGCCAATGCAAGCAGCGCCGCGCAGATCAATGTCATGGTGATATTGAGCGGGCCGGAGAAAAAACGCTCGCGCACGAAGCCGATGAGCCCCCGCTCCGCCAAAGGCGGTGGCAGCGAGGCTACGAGTTCGCGGCGGATGAAGGCGCTGCTTGCGGCGGTGTTCATCGCTCCACCAGCGCCTTTCTCCGGTTGTACCAGTTCATCAGCGCGGAGGTGATGAGCGAGATCGTCAGATACACGCCCATGGTAATGGCGATGATCTCGATTGCCTGGCCGGTCTGGTTCAGCGTGGTGCCGGCGAAGACGTAGAAGAAATCCGGGTAGCCGATGCCGGCGGCGAGCGAAGAGTTCTTGGTTAGATTCAGATACTGGCTGGTCAGCGGAGGGATGATCACGCGCAGCGCCTGCGGCACGACGACGAGGCGAAGCGTAGGGCCAGGCCGCAAGCCCAAAGAGTAAGCAGCCTCGGTCTGGCCGCGCGAGACCGCGAGCACGCCGGCCCGCACGATCTCGGCGATAAAGGCCGCGGTATAGGTCACCAGCGCGACGAGCAGCGCGGCGAATTCCGGAATGATCCGTACTCCGCCGACGAAATTGAAGCCGCGCAACTCAGGAAACGTGAACGAAATAGGTGCGCCGGTCGCGGCGAAAACGGCGAGCGGGAGCCCAAGGACCAGAAGCAACCCTGCCCGCACAGTGGGAAACGGCTTGCCGGTGTTCATCTGACGGCGCCGCGCCCAGATGCGGATCACGACAGTCAGCGCGACGCCCAGGAGAAAGGCGATGCCGACCGCGCCTGCGCCGCCGGCGAAGATCGGTTCCGGCATGATCACGCCACGATTATTCAGAAAAAAAGCATCGAACAGCGAAACGCTTTGGCGCGGGCCGGGCAGCGCGCCGAGCACGGCGATGTACCAGAAGAAGATCTGGAACAAGAGCGGCAGATTGCGCATCAGCTCGACATAAGCGCCGGCCAGGCGCGCCAGCAGGAAGTTCGACGACAGCCGCGCGATGCCGATGGCAAAGCCGAGCAGAGTCGCCAGCACGACGCCGATGCCGGCGACCAGCAGCGTGTTCAGCAGCCCAACCAAGAAGGCGCGGCCATAGGTCGAGGTCTCGCTATAGGGAATCAGAGTCTGGACGATGCCAAAGCCGGCGGTCTGATCGAAGAAGCCGAAACCGGTGGCGATACCGCGCGCCGAAAGATTGGCGCGCGCGTTTTCGACGAACGACCAGCCGACATAGACGATGGCAAGGACGAGAATGATCTGGACGGCGAGCGAGCGTATCCGGGGATTGTTGACCAGCGATACGGACGACGGGCGCGGTGCGCCTACGACGCGATCGACCATTCCGGCGCTCCCCCGGCGCGGACGTCACTCACTTCTGCGCGCCGGCGGTTGCCGGCGCGCATTGTCAAGTCGCTTCCGCGATCAGCGGATCGGCGGCGAGTATTGGATTCCGCCCTTCGACCAGAGGCGGTTCAGCCCGCGTTCGATACCCAGCCGCGAGCCGGGGCCGACGTTGCGGTCGAAGATCTCGCCGTAGTTGCCTACGTGCTTGATCATGCGCGCGGCCCAGGCGTTGCTGAGTCCGAGCGATTCGCCGAGCGCACCTTCGGTGCCGAGCAGGCGCTTGATGTCGGGGTTGGGCGACTTCAGCATCTCGGCGATATTCTTCGAGCTCACGCCGAGTTCCTCGGCGCCGACCAGGGCATAGACCGTCCACTTCACGAGGTCGAACCACTGATCGTCGTTGTGGCGCACCATCGGGCCGAGCGGCTCCTTGGAGATAACGTCTTTCAGAATCACATGATCGTCGAGCTTGGCGAGCTTCAGGCGCATCGCGTAAAGCTGCGAGTGGTCGGAGGTGAACACGTCGCAGCGCCCGGCCTCGTAGGCCTTGACGGTCTCGTCGGCGGTGGCGAAAGCGACCACCTCGTATTTCATCTTGTTGGAGCGG
>JAABRB010000216.1 GCA_011391185.1 Betaproteobacteria bacterium | reverse complement strand
AGCGCAACGTCGCTCACCTTGCGGATCGAGTCGCAACGCCCCCGGACCGCACAAATACGGCAGCACGCGCGCAGGTCGCTGGTCGATTTCTTGAAGGCTCAAGGACTGGACAACGTCCGCGTCGAGCTCGACGAGCGGCCGATACAGCGCAGCCCGGCGAGCGGCAAGCTACAGCGGATCGTCACGTCGCCCGAGCGAACCCAGGGGAGCAAGTCGGCCGCCTCGTAGTATCAAGCGCCTCGCGGTCCCCACGTCCGGGCGCGCCCGGTGTCGAGGTGTACGAAGTCGGAGTCAGGGTAGTATCCGACGCCGCCGCGGCCGAGCGCGATCGCCGCGTCGCGCACGCGCGCGGTGTTGAACCCCGCGAGTCGCACGTCGATCGCGCGACCGTCCATGTGCAGGCTGCGCTGCGCGACACCGCCCCCGGTCTCGCGGAGCATGGCGTTCGTTTTCGGAGAGCGATAGCCCGATACGATCTCGAACGTGCCTGCACCGCAAACGACGCAAAGCGCGTAAAGTATGTCCAGCAGTCGCGGATCGATTGAATGCGCATCACCGCTACGAAAATCGCGCAAGAGCCAATCGATGCGCGCGAGCGACTCGGGCACGTACTTCCCGTGGGCGAAGTAAGCGATGCGCAGCCGCTCGCCGGTGTGCGTGTGATCAAGCGCCAGAATGCGCTCCGTTGATTCGCGTGCCGCCGCCGGGCGCGCGAACGCGAGGCCGAGCGGCGCGATCGCGAGACCGGTGACGAGCATCCGGCGACGCGCGCCGGGACCATCGAGGAACGTCACGATGCCATGCCTCCCTGGGGCGAATATCTTGCAGCCCGAATCGTATAACAACTCTTCGGGCTCTCGCAGGCAATCTTCCCGCATCGGCTGCGCCGCATGAACTGCAGACGCCTCGGCGGGGCCGTCGCCATGGCGATGCTGGTAGCGCTCGGACAGGTCGAGGCAGCCGGTACCGTGTCCGAAGCGCTTAACACTCGCGTGGCGGATCTGCGCGCGGGACGCGAGGTGCGCGTCGACGGTGACCGGATCGCATCGCGCAAGCTCTTGCCGACCTTCTATGAGAGCCGCGGGTTCCGTCCGGTATGGACGCGCCCGGCGCAGGCGGAAGCGTTGCTCACGCTGGTCGAGGCGAGCCGCACCCACGGGCTCGATCCGACCGAGTATCACGTGATGGCCCTGCGCCGGCTGGCCGGTGCTCCGCCAGCAACGAGCGCAGCCGCCGTCGCCGACCGCGATCTGTTGCGCACCGATGCTCTGGTGAGGCTCGCCTATCACCTGCACTTCGGCAAAGCCAATCCGCGCGAGCTCTATCCGGGCTGGAGCTTCACGCGCTCGCTCGGCACCATCGACCCGGTGCAAGCGCTGGAGGAGATCGTCACGGCCGATCGCCTCGCGGCCGCGGTCGAGCGCTACGCGCCGCAGCTTCCGCAATACCGGCGACTGCGGGAGGCCCTGGCGCGCTACCGTGCGATCGAGGTAATGGATGGCTGGCCGCAGCTTCCACCCGGACCGAAGCTCGAACGCGGCATGGAAGACCCGCGTGTCGAAGTCCTGCGCAAGCGCCTCGTGGCAAGCGGCGACCTTCGCACGGACCACGCTGCCGTGCCGGCGCAGTTCGACGCTGCGCTGGACACTGCCGCGCGGCATTTCCAGGCGCGCCACGGCCTCGAGGTCGACGGCATCGTCGGCCGACGCACGCGCGCGGCACTGAACGTCGGCGTCGCACAGCGCATCGATCAGATCCGCGCGAACCTTGAACGCTTGCGCTGGGTCGCCCAGGATCTGGCGGGCGATTACCTGCTCGTCGACGTAGCGGGCTTCTCGGCACGCTTGTACCTGGACGGCCGGCTCGCCTGGTCGTCACGAGCCGTGGTCGGTCGGCCGTATCGGAAGACGCCGGTATTTCGCGCGACGATGGAGCACGTCGTGCTCAACCCCACGTGGACCGTGCCGCCCACGATCCTCAAGGAGGACGTGCTGCCGAAGCTCGCCAAGGATCCCGGCTACCTCGCACGCAACCGCATGCAAGTCGTGGACGCCGACGGGGAGCCTGTGGACGCCGTCCGCATCGAATGGGACCGTTACCCGAAGCTGGGATTTCCCTATCAGATCGTGCAGGCGCCGGGCGGGGACAACCCGCTCGGGCGCATGAAATTCCTCCTGCCCAATCCGCATTTCGTGTACCTGCACGACACGCCCACGGCGCAGCTCTTTTCCCGGCCCGTGCGAGCCTTCAGCTCCGGCTGCATCCGACTCGAGGCGCCGCTCGCGCTGGCGGAGCTGCTGCTCGACGATGCGGCGCGCTGGAGCGCGCCGGCAATCGATATCGCGCTCGCGACCGGCGTGACACGCACGTTGCCCGTGCGGCGACACGTTCCCGTGCTGCTGCTCTACTTCACCGTGGAAGCTGATGCAGACGCCATGGTGCACTTTCGTCATGATCTGTACGGGCGCGATCCGCATGTGCTGGCGGCGCTGCGCGCTCCTTTCCGTTTCAGCCCGGTAGACGGTGCCGTGAATCGGTAAGAAGGAAACGAGATGAGCGAAAAAGACCGACCACAACGCGCGCGAGTCGCGCAGACACCGCAACCCGCACATCCACGTGAGCGGCGCGTGCCATTGCCGGGGCACCAGCCCAATCCGGTCGCGGACGATCCCGAAGCGCAGCGGCGTCTGGAAGCGATTCTCGCGAGCCCGAGCTACCGCTCGGCCGACGAGGATGTCGAGTTCCTGCATCAGGACGAAACGCGGGGCGTGCGGCTGCAGCTTGACTACCAGAGGGCGGAATCCCTCCTCGCCGATCGCGGGATCCGCCACGCGATCGTTGTCTTCGGCAGCACGCGTATCCCCGATCCTGCCACCGCCCGGCGCAATGCGGATTTCATGCGTCGCGCGCTCGACGAGGATCCGGAGGACCCCGAGCGCCAGCGCCGGCTGCAGGTCGCGGAGCGCGTTCTTGCGAAGAGTCGCTACTACGACGTGGCCCGCGAATTCGGGCGCCTGGTCGGCAGCGCCCCGGAGCAACCGGCCGGCGGCCGAATCGTCGTGATGACCGGAAGTGGCCCCGGCATCATGGAGGCGGCGAACCGGGGCGCCCACGATGTGGGCGCGCAGTCCGCCGGATTGAACATAAGGCTGCCGCACGAGCAATATCCGAACTCGTACGTCACGCCCGATCTTTGCTTCCGCTTCCACTATTTCGCGCTGCGCAAGCTGCACTTCGTGAAGCGCGCCCGGGCGCTGGTCGCCTTTCCGGGCGGCTACGGGACACTCGACGAGCTCTTCGAGACGCTGACGCTCGTGCAGACGCGCACGATCGATCCGATTCCCGTCGTCCTGGTGGGGGAAGCCTACTGGCGGCGCGCGTTCGACGTGGACTTCCTGGTCGAAGAGGGTGTCATCGACGAAGAGGACCGCGAGCTCTTCTGGTTCGCCGAGACTGCGCGGGAAATCTGGGAGGGCATCCGCCACTGGTACAAGCTGGCCGGCAATCCCCTCGTTCGGGACGCGTAGCCGGAGGTTAAGGATTGTCCCCTCCGCTTCGAGGGTGAGTCGGGATTTCGAGCGACGCACCTGCGTGCGTCGCCGCCGGCGAACGCCCGAAGCGTCCTCGCTGCGGGCCGGGCGGGGTGGCTGCGCAGCAGCCGGGGTGGTGCTCGCCGCGCACGACGAACAACTTTCTCCTGCCGCTGACACGGTGTTGAAAAAGGGGGACCAAGGAAGGGTGGGGCCCCTTCCGTTCCCGACGTGCCCCCTTTGACCCCCTACATCAGGACTGTTGAAAAAACGCTTCCCTCTGAATGCACGGGAAGATTAGTCATCACGTTATGTTCGGGAAGCGTTTTTCAACAGCCCGCTAACCCTTTATGCAGACCAGCGGTTCGACGCGCGCGACTTTGCGTGCAAGGCCGGCCGCCTCGGCCGCGTCCACAACCGCCGAGACGTCCTTGTATGCATCGGGCGCTTCCTCGGCAATCCCGCGCATCGACGGACTCTTGACGAGGATGCCGCGCGCGGCGAGATCGTCCACGACCTTGCGTCCCTTCCACGTGCGCAGCGCCTGATGCCGGCTCATCGCGCGTCCCGCGCCGTGGCAGGCGGAGCTGAACGCGAGCGCCTCCGACGCCTGCGTGCCGGCGAGCACATACGAGCCCGTGCCCATCGAGCCGCCGATCAGCACCGGCTGGCCCGCTTCGCGCAGTGCCTCGGGTACGTCCGGGTGGCCCGGACCGAACGCGCGCGTCGCGCCCTTGCGATGGACGTAGAGCCGCCGCGTGCCGCCGTCGGCGCGGTGCACCTCGACCTTGCACGTGTTGTGCGAGACGTCGTAGAGCAGCGGCAGGTGCGCCTGCGGCAAGATGTCGGCGAATACCTTGCGTACGAGATGCGTGAGGATCTGGCGATTTGCGAGCGCGCAATTGATCGCGGCGCGCATCGCGCCGAGATACTCGCGGCCGACGTCGGAGTCGATCGGTGCGCAGGCGAGCTCGCGATCGGGCAACGCGATTCCGTGCAGCTTCGCGGCGATCGCCATGCGTTTCAGGAACTCGGTGCCGATCTGATGCCCGAGCCCGCGCGAGCCGCAATGGATCATCACGACGATGTTACCCTGCGCGAGTCCGTACGCGCCGGCGATCGCCTCGTCGTAGATCGCCGTGACCTCCTGCACCTCGAGGTAGTGATTGCCGCTGCCCAGCGTCCCCATCTCGTCGCGCTGGCGCTTCTTCGCTCGCTGTGAGACGTTGTCTGGCTGCGCGCCCGCCATCTGGCCGCGCTCCTCGACCCGCTCGAGGTCCTCGGGGGTGCCCCAGCCGCGCTCCACCGCCCATTTCGCGCCGCCTGAGAGCATGGCGTCCATCTCGGTATCGTTCAGGTGAATCGTGCCGGTGCTCCCCACCCCCGCTGGAATGCGGTAGTGGAGCATCTCGGCGAGATCCTTTTGCACCGCGAGGATATCGGCGCGCGCAAGCCCGGTGTGCAGGCAGCGCACACCGCAGGAAATGTCGAAGCCTACGCCGCCGGCCGACACGACGCCCTCATCGGGATCGAACGCCGCCACGCCGCCGATCGGGAAGCCGTAGCCCCAGTGCGCGTCGGGCATCGCATAGGACGCCTTGACGATGCCGGGCAGCGTCGCGACATTCACCGCCTGCTCGTAGACCTTGTGGTCCATGTCGCGGATCAGCGCTTCGTCCGCGTAGATCACCGCCGGCACGCGCATTGCGCCGTGCTGCGGGATCTCCCACTCGCATTCGGAACGCCGTTCGAGGAGGGCGAGGTCCATAGACTAGCAAGATCTCGAAGTACTCCACCCATGCACGGTGGGGGATATACAAGGGGAATTCCCCCCTTGTTCGTTCGACCGGGGTTTGTCCCGCATGCTCGTATCGTTGATAGAAATCACCGCGACTCGCACTCTCGCAACGGCTCGCTACACGTCCACGACCGTCTGCGCGACCCACTGGCCGCCTTCGTGCGCCACGCGCAGCGCCGTGTAGGTCGCGCCCTTGACTTCCACCGCAGGATGATGGCGCGCGACGTCGACGCGCTCACCCCACGCCTGGCCGGAGAGCGACCGGCCGTCGATCCGGATGGAAACCTGGCTGAACAGCATCTTCCGGGTGGACATCTCGTAGATCAGCACGTTCAGGAACTCTGCGAGCAACAGCTCGTCGTCGGGCGCCTCGCACCGGATCGCGACCGCCTCGCGCGATTCCACACCGGCCGGATCGGTGACAACAGCGGTCATCGCGACCGCGGCCTGCTCGAATGCCTCAGCCTTGCTCGCCCCAAATCCACGCACGCCGACGTCGGCTCCGTGCGCGAAATGCTCCCAGGAGGCGGCCACGGCTCACTCTACGCTGAATCCTCGGGGGGGCGACGCCGCCATCATCACTCGGCCTCGGAGCGCGCTCCTGCGCCCTGGGCAAGAAGCGCCACCACCTCGTCGTCCTCGACCTGCTCGAACACGCGGTAGAACTGCCCGACGGCGTAGAACGCCCGCGGCGCCTCGAGGCAGACCACTTCATCCGCGTACGGCCGGACCTGCTCCAGGCTGTCGGGCGCGGCGACCGGGATCGCGCACACCAGCCGGGCGGGCTTGCGCGAGCGCACGGCATGCAGCGCCGCGATCATGGTCGCCCCTGTTGCGAGCCCGTCGTCGACGACGATTGCGATCCGGCCCGCAGGATCGATGGGCGGTCGCGCCGGCGTGTACTGGGCGCGGCGCTT
>JAABRB010000022.1 GCA_011391185.1 Betaproteobacteria bacterium | reverse complement strand
CGATCATCATCGTTGGAGCGATGCTCGCCGCCGGACCGGAAGAGGTCGACTTCGGCTCGATCGTCGGCGCTGTGGCGGTCGGCCTTGCGGCCGTGAACGTGTTCGGGGGATTCATGGTGACCCACCGGATGCTCGCGATGTTCAAGAAAAAAGAGCCCCGGGCCGGCGCGCAGAAGGGCTGAGGATCCGACGATGACCGGCAATCAACTCGCTCTCTGGTATCTCGTTGCGTCGGTGTTGTTCATCCTGGCGCTCAAGGGGCTTTCCAGCCCGACCTCCGCGCGCCGCGGAAATCTCTTCGGCATCATCGGGATGGTCATCGCGGTCGCTTTCACGCTGGCGATCGTCAAGAACCACACGCTGATCATTCTCGCGGTGGCGATCGGCGGGACGATCGGCGCGATCGTTGCGCGACGGGTCGAGATGACCCAGATGCCGGAGCTGGTCGCGGCCATGCATTCGCTGGTCGGCATGGCTGCGGTGCTGATCGCGATCGCCGCCGTGCACGACCCGTCGTCGTTCGGAATCCCGGTGCCGATGCCGACCGGCAATCGCCTGGAGCTCTTCATCGGAACGTTCGTGGGCGCGATCACGTTCTCCGGGTCGGTCATCGCGTTCGGCAAGCTCGCCGGACTCGGCAAGCATTTCCGGCTGTTCTCGAGCGCGCCGGTGGTCTTTCCCGGCCAGCACATGGTGAACCTGCTGCTGGCCATCGTGATGGTCGGCTTTGGGGCGGCGTTCTTCCTGGCCGCGGACCAGGGCTGGACACCGTTCCTGGTGATGACCGCCGTCGCGTTCGTGCTCGGCCTACTGATCATCATCCCGATCGGCGGCGCGGACATGCCGGTGGTGATCTCGATGCTGAACAGCTACTCGGGCTGGGCGGCGGCCGGCATCGGATTCTCGCTCGGCAACACGATGCTGATCATTGCCGGGTCGCTGGTCGGATCGTCGGGCGCGATCCTCTCGTACATCATGTGCCGGGCCATGAATCGCTCGTTCTTCAGCGTGATCCTCGGTGGATTCGGCGCGGCAGAGGGCACGACAGTCGCCGGCACCGAGCAGAAGCAGGTGAAGTCCGGATCGGCCGAAGACCTCGCATTCCTGCTCGCCAACGCCGAGAGCGTGCTGATCGTGCCGGGCTACGGTCTCGCGGTGGCGCGTGCGCAGCACGCAGTGAAGGAAATGGCGCAGAAGCTGATCGAGAAGGGCGTGCAGGTACGCTACGCGATTCACCCGGTGGCGGGCCGCATGCCCGGGCACATGAACGTGCTGCTTGCCGAGGCCGAGGTGCCCTATGACCAGGTGTTCGAGATGGACGACGTCAACAACGATTTCGGCACGACGGACATCGCCCTCATCCTCGGCGCGAACGACGTGGTGAATCCGCTCGCGCTCGAGAAGGGCAGTGCGATCTATGGCATGCCGATCCTCGAGGCGCACAAGGCCCGCACGGTCGTGGTCAACAAGCGCTCCATGGCGGCCGGCTATGCGGGCCTCGATAATCCGCTCTTCTACATGGACAAGACCATGATGGTTTTCGGCGACGCCAAGAAGGTGATCGAGGACGTGGTGAAGTCGATCGACTAGTTAGGAGAGGTGACCAAGAACCACCCCGCCGCCTTCGGCGGCACCCCTCCTTGAAAAGGAGGGGATGACTACCTCTCTCCTGCGAGGGTCTTAGCGCTGCAGGAAGGAGGGTAACGGGAGGGAACCTTGCGGGTTCCCTCCTGTTCGTAACCTACCGGGTTTTCATTATGACCATCGGGAAATCGGAAGCGGCGAGAAAGGCGATCCTCGACCGCATTCGCCGGGCGCAGGGGCACGGGGGTAAGGAGCCGACCGTCGACGAGCGCGCGGAGATCGAGAGGTACATCCGGGCGCATCCGCGCGGTCCGATTCCGCGAGTGGACGACGAAATCGTCGCACGATTTCGGGCCCGTGCCGAGTCGATGCAGACCACCACGGATCTCGTCGAGCGGATGCGCGATGCGCCCGCAGCGGCGGCGCGCTTCCTGAAGGCGGGCGGGCTGCCAATGACCGGCTGCGTCTGGCCGCAGCTCGCGCATCTCGACTGGCGCGGCGCGGGTCTCGATCTGGCGGCGCGTGAAGCGGTGGGCGAGGATCCGGTCGGCGTCACCGGCGCGTTCGCGGGCATTGCGGAAACCGGCACGCTGATGGTCGTCTCCGGGCCCGACACGCCTGCCAGCGCGAGCCTGTTGCCGGAAACGCACATCGCGATCGTCCCGACGCATCGCCTCGTCAAGCATATGGAGGATGCCTGGGACCTCGCGCGCGCCGAGCTGGGCGAGCTGCCACGCGCCGTGAACTTCATCTCCGGGCCTTCGCGGACCGGAGACATCGAGCAGGTTATCATCCTGGGTGCGCATGGTCCCTACCGTGTGCACCTGATTCTGGTGGGCGGAATACCCGCGTAACGGGCTCGCTCACCGCGCCTCCGGGTTGCGCGGATTCCACGAACGCGCATCGCCGGCCGGATCATCGGCCGACTGCTGGCCACGGAAACGCGAGCGGAGTGCATGGGCGAGTATTTCTTCCTGCCGAGCTGGCCGCTGGGGATTCCGCAGCTCTTCTGGCTCGGCGTCGTGCTGCTCGGCGCGACACTGCTCGGGGAAGTCGTCGACCGCGCGTTCCGGTTGCCACGCATCATCGGCTACGTGATTGCGGGCGTCGTGCTCGGGCCCGAGGCGACGGGACTCCTGTCCGATGCCGACGTGCGCGGGTTGCGGCCGTTCTTCGAAGTGGCGATGGGAATCGTGCTCTTCGAACTGGGCAGCCGCGTCGACCTGGGATGGTTGCGCCGCAACCCGTGGCTGCTCGCGACGAGCGGTTTCGAGTCGGCGCTGGCGTTCGGCGCCGTGTTCGGGATCCTGCTCGTCGTCGATACGAGCCCCCTCATTGCTGCCGCGGCGGGAGCGATCGCGATGGCCACATCGCCGGCGGTCGTCCTGACGGTGTCGCAGGAGCTGCGCGCCCAGGGGCAGGTGACCAGCCGGCTGCAACTCCTCACCGCGCTCAACTCGATCTACTCGTTCGTCGTGTTCGGCATCCTGTTCGCCTGGCTGCACGTGGCGGGGCGCGGCAGCATCGGACTCGTCGCCCTGCATCCGCTCTACATCCTGGTCGGCTCGGCACTGCTTGCGCTCGTCTCGGCCCGGGCGCTGCTCGCGCTGCTCGCGCGGCTCGGTCCGCGCGGCGACGTGCAGACGATTTCCGCGGTGGGTATGGTCATCGTGACCGCATCGGTGGCGATGGCGCTCAACCTCTCGGTGGTGATGGCGATGCTCGGCTTCGGAATCCTGACGCGCGCCCTCGACCGGGACCGGCGCTTTCAGGCGGTCTCGTTCGGCTATGTCGGGCAGCTCTTCGTGATCGCCCTCTTCGCGTTGACCGGCACCGCACTGCCGCTCGACTTCGGCGCAACCGCATTCGCTGCCGGCCTGGGCCTGGCGGCCGCACGTGCGCTCGGCAAAGGTGTTGCCGTCGTGGGTTTTGCCAGGCTGAGCGGACTCTCCTGGCGCAAGGCCTCGCTGCTTTCGGTCGGACTGCTGCCGATGTCCGGGGTCGCCGTGGTGATGGTGCACGAAGCGGGGCGTATCTGGCCCGAATTCGAGCCACAGCTCGGCGCCGTCGTGCTCGCCGCGGTGCTGATCCTCGAGCTGCTGGGTCCGCTCGCCGTCCAGTTCGCTTTGCGGCAGGCAGGCGACGCGGCCGACAGGAGGTAGGACGTGGAACCGCTCGAGTTCAGGCAATCCACGGCGCTCTCGATCGGCGTGGAGCTCGAGCTTCAGCTCGTGGACACCCTGGGTTGCGACCTGACGCACGCCGCATCCGACCTGATCGAGATCACCGGACGCCGACCCCATCCCGGAGAGATCAAGCCCGAGATCACCGAGAGCATGATCGAGATCGCGACCGGAATCCATCACACGCACGCGGCGCTCGACGCGGAGCTCAAGGTCATCCGGGATGCGGTGAGCGTCGCCGCGGATACGTTGAACGTCCTGGTGTGCGGCGGCGGGGCGCACCCGTTCCAGCAGTGGACCGATCGCCAGATCTATGACCGGCCCCGTTTTCGGCACCTGTCCGGACTGTACGGCTATCTCGCCAAGCAGTTCACCGTGTTCGGCCAGCACATACACATCGGCGTGCCGCACGGGGACGACGCGCTGTTTCTGGTGCACGCGATGTCACGCTACGTGCCGCACTTCGTGGCGCTTGCGGCGTCCTCCCCCTACTTTCAGGGCGCGGACACGCAATTCGAGTCTTCACGATTAAACGCGGTTTCGGCGTTTCCGCTCTCGGGGCGCGCGCCTTTCCTCCTGCGCTGGAGCGATTTCATCGAGTATTTCACGAAGATGCGTGGGCTCGGCATTGTCGAGAGCATGAAGGACTTCTACTGGGATATCCGGCCCAAGCCCGAATACGGCACGGTCGAAGTGCGTGTGTGCGATACGCCGCTTACCGCCGAGCGGGCCGCAGTCCTGGCGGCCTACGCCCAGACACTCGCGCGCTATCTGCTGATCGAGCACCCGTTCCAGCTTGCGGAGGATCTCCACCTGCCGTACGGCTACAACCGGTTCCAGGCCTGCCGGTTCGGAATGGACGGAGACTTCATCGACCCGCTCGCGCAGTCCCATCTTCCGCTGCGCGACGATATCGCAACGACGCTCGAGCGACTCAAGCCGCATGCCATGGAACTCGCCACGGAGGGGCCGCTCGAGGAACTTGCCGCCGTCGCGCGCGATGGCTCGACGGACTCGCGCTGGATGCGAACCCGCTATCAGCAGACCGGATCCCTTCAGGACCTGGTCTGGCAGCAATGCCGGAAATGGCGCGGAGACTCCTGAGCCGCGCGGCGCGCCAGCGGAAATGACGCGACCCCGGCCGATCCGGATCGGGCTCTCGGCGCGGCTCATGCACCAGCCGCCCACGGAGCTCGGGTTCCGGGACAAGACGCTGCAGTATCTCGAGCAGTCCGTGGCACACTGGATCAGGTCGCAGGGCGCGCTGGTCTTCATGGTGCCGACGCTCGAGAGTGCTGCCGAAATGCGGCGCGCCGCGGTGCACGTGTCGGACCGGACAGGCAACGGCAGGGCGAGCCGGGTCCCCGGCGCCAAATCGTAATCAGTCGTGCGTCAGGCTCTTCTCCGTGAAGAGATAGTCCCGCAGCTCGTGGTCGAACGAGGGGTCGTGCCGGCGGATCCACTCGAGCACCATGGAGGCGTGCTCCTTTTCCTCGTCACGGTTGTGCGCGAGGATCGCGCGCAGCTCCGGATCCTTGCACGCATCCACCCGCTGGTTGTACCAGTCCACCGCCTCGAGTTCCTCCATCAGCGAGACGATCGCACGGTGCATGTCGCGCGTTTCGTCACGCAGCTCACTGATCGGCTCGTGGTAGCCCTCGTTTGCCATGGGTTTTCCTTCGTCGCTGTTATGAATGCGTGTGTTGTGCGAAGCGGCGTGACTCCGTCAGGTGCGTTTCCTGGCGCTGCGCCAGTGACGGATCATCAGATAGCCTCCGACCATGCCGCCCAGGTGCGCGAAGTGCGCGACGCCGGCCTGGGTGCCGGTGACCCCGAAATAGAGCTCCAGGAGGCCGAAGAGCGTCACGAAGAGCCAGGCCGGTAGCGGAATCGGCGGGAGGATGAGCAGGATCTTGCGGGTGGGAAAGTACAACGCAAAGGCCAGCAACACGCCGAACACGCCGCCGGACGCACCGACCGTCGGATAGGGCGGCGCCGCGAGCGCCGCGGTCACCAGCAGCTGGGCGGCCGCCGCGCTCAGCACGCACACCAGATAAAAGGTGAGGTAGCGCCGCGAACCGACGACGCGCTCGATCTCGCCGCCGAACATATACAGGGCGAACATGTTCAGAAGCAGATGCGTGAGTCCTCCATGCAGGAAGCCGTAAGTCACGACCTGCCAGGGCAGGAACCCGGACGCGAGCGGCCAGAGTGCGAAGAGGTCGATCAGGGTCCGGCCGCCGATCGCCTGGAGCAGGTAGACCGCAACGTTCGCGATGATCAGGATCTGCGTGGCGGGAGGAATGGACGGAATCATTCTGGAAGCGGGTAATAAGTTGTCGGGACGGTGAATGCCGAAAGAGATCCGGGGAGATGTTCAGCCGGGGAGATCTTCGAAATCAGGGCGGCCGTCGTGCGCCCCCGATAGGGTACACCAGCCGAGCGCACTCGACGATCGCCCAGATCCTCCCGACGCGACTTACGCTCCAATGCGAAACGGTCGCGTCCCGCTGTGCGCTGCGCGGTGGGCCATCAGGAACGCTGCGGCATTCCAGGACTGGCGGGGCATTCCGGACGGCTCCAGGGTCCGGCCGTGCAGCCACTCGTTGAACTGCCATCTGCCGAGCGCGTTCGCGCGCGCAACCTTCGCCAGCTCGCGCTGCGCGCGATCGCGCAATCCGGCGTCGGCCAACGCCGTCACCCAGAATCCGCCGACGAACGGCCAGATGCCGCCGTTGTGGTATTGCCAGGCGAGATTCTGGCGGTGTCGCGACATGTACGGCCGCCAGAGAAAATGGGTCTCGCGGATCGGCTCGCACACAGTACGCACCGGATAGGGGTCGGTGACCCCGGCGCGCTCGAGCGATCGCAGCACCCGCGAACGCGCGGGGCCATCGGCCAGTCCGCACAGGACTGCGAGAATATTTCCGAAGACGTCACCTTCAGCGCCGAAAAACGCGAAGTTGACGAACGAGAGATACAGGACGCGATTGCGTGCTTCGCGCTTCACGTAATGCACGAGAAGGCGCGCGCGCCGGTATTCGGCCAGCTCGGCCCCGAACGGATGGAACAGCTGGTTGGCGATCGTGCGCGTCTCCCGCTGGTGCGATAGGCCGAAGAGCCGCTTGACCCAGTGCCAGAGCGCATTCGTGTACAGCACGAATCCGGAGCGGGGCATGATGTCGGCCCAGTCGCTTGCTTCGTTCTGCTGCAGCAGGAAGAACCGCTGGTGTTCCTGCGCCTGCAGCCATATGATCGCGCGGCCGATCCCTTCGGCATGCCGCTCGCGCAACCGGCGGCGCGGGTCGCACAGGTCGAGGAGCGCCAGGCCGCCCAGCCACCAGAGGGTCGCATCGATGCAGCCGAGATACCAGAAGTCGGCTTCCGCGTGCTCCACGTCCACGAACTTCGGGATCTGGCCGTTCGGCGCCTGGTGGCGGGCCAGTGTGGTGAGCCCGGTGGACGCCTCGCGTTCGAGCTCGGGATCTCCCGACAGCGCCATCCCGATCGCGCACACGGCAGCATCGCGGCCGAAGATCGCCGTGTAACCGCGCGCCCGGGACCGTGCGCCGGGCGCCGCGGCGAGAATTCCGGCCGGCGTGAGATTGGCGCGCAGAAGTTCGATGGAACGCGCCCGGCATTCCTCGACCAGCGAGCGCTCTGCGGATGTCGGTTGGGTCATCGATCCCGCGGCGCTGGTCAAGCCACGGGCGAGGCGCCGGAAGAATGCGGCGTGCGCGAGGGAATCAGGCCTGCAGCGAGCGCGTCGAAGAGGGGCACCGGGCACACCAGACGCGACATGCCGGTGGCGATGAGCGAGGTCGCCATGAGCGGCATCAGCATGCTCTGACTGTCGGTCATCTCCAGCACGATCACGAAGGCGGTGATCGGCACGCGCACCACGCCGGCGAAGAACGCGACCATTCCGAGCAGCGCGACCACGGCGGTGGGCAGGTAGGGCATGAGCACCGCGAGGTTTGCGCCCAGGCCGGCCCCGATGGCGAGCGACGGCGCGAAGAGGCCGCCGGGAATTCCGCTCACCGCAGACACGATGGTCGCCATGAGCTTGTAGAGCCCGTAGGTCCAGGGAAGCTCGGCGGTGCCCTCGATGATCTGGCGCGCCTCGTAGTACCCGGTTCCGTAGCTGGTGCCCCCGGATGCGAGGCCGATCAGCGCGAGCACCAGCCCGCACGCCGCGGCAAAGGCGACCGGACGCATGCGGGAGAAAGCGCCGAGCCGCCCCTGAAGGCCGCGCGCGGCGCCGCTCAGGATCCTGCTGAACAATCCGCCGGCGAGTCCGCCGGCCACTCCGACGACGCCGATGGCGATCCAGGCATCGCCCAGGCCCGCTGACGCGGACGTGCGGCCGAAGTACGTATAGTCCCCGAGCACCGCCAGTGCGATGAAGCCGGCCAGGATGACGGAGGTGAGGATCGTCCCGCTCGTCCGCTCCTCGAGCGATCGGCTCATCTCGACTGCGAACACGATTCCGGTGAGCGGCGTGTTGAACGCTGCCGCGATGCCGGCCGCGCCGCCGGCCACGATCATTCCCCGCTCGGCGCCCGGATAGGCCGCCCGGCCGATGCCGCCCATCGCGTGCATGATCGAGGCTCCGACCTGGACCATCGGCCCCTCGCGGCCGACGGACGCGCCGGCGCCGATGCCGAGCACCGTGAGCGCGATCTTGCCGAAAGCGATGCGCAGGCTGATCAATCCGGCGCGCGCCGAACGTTCCGTCACCGCGAGGGCGGCGATGACCGGCGGGATGCCGCTGCCGGCAGTACCCGGAAAGTACCGGACGAGCCACGCGGCGAGCGCCACGCCCACGGGAGTGATGAGAAGCGGCAGATAGGGCGATTGATCGATCCGCTGGCGAAAGAGCGCTTCCACGTAGTCCGCAGCGAGCGCGAAGAAGATTGCCGCCCCGGCCACGGTGGAGGCGGCTGCCCACAATGCGATGCGCTGTGTCCAGATCCGGCGCGACCACAGCTCCTGCAGCTGTGCCGGCTGGACCTGCGGCGCCGCGGACGTGCCTCCCGGGCGCGTGGCGGGACCCATGTGCCCGGCGGGCGGAGGCCCCTCGGGCGGGGCTCGATCGGGCGGCGGGTCGGCGGTCGGTTCGCTCACTTTCGAGGGTCGATGTTATACGTGAGCAGCGCACCCGGAAAGCGTGCAAACGCATCCGCGAGCAGGATTCGGCCATCCTGCACGGATACCCGCTCGCCGGTGAGTGCATTGATGATTTGGGAGCCTGCCGGAACCAGCCCGGCGTCGATGGAGGTGTCGCCCCAGACGGCCTCGCCGAGCGGCGGCACGCGCGCGTCGAGGCCGAGCGATGCCCAGAGCCGGCCGGCGACCGCGATCACCCCGATGTCCGCATGGCGGCGCGCAAATGCGACCACGTGATCGGCACGCGCGCCGGCCGCTGCGATCGGCGCGTAGTCCCCTTTCTCGAACAACTCGGGGTGATCGCGCCGCAATCCGAGCGCGCGCCAGACCACCCAGAGCTTGGCGCGACCGTCATCGGGCGTACCGGCCATTTCGCGAACGGCATCGGCCATGTCCCCGGATCCCGCGAGCGCCGTCATCCGATCCAGCATGCTCTTGCGGCGCGCATCGTCCACCGGGCGCCGGTTGTCCGGGTTGACGAGGCTGAAATCCCGGGTCTCCGTGCCGAGGTATTCGCACGGCGCGCTCGATGGCGTCGCGCACCGCCGGCGCCTCTCCAGCGAGCTGTGCAAGCCGGTGCTTGTGGAGATCCTTGTCGCCGTGGCGCTCGGCGATCGGCTCGGACGCCGCGATCTCGCGTTCCGGAAAATGCCCGAATGCGGCGATCAGGCTCGATAGCTGGGCCGCCGCCGGGCCTGCCAGATCGGCGAGGCCCAGCGTG
Source organism: Betaproteobacteria bacterium (assembly GCA_011391185.1). The sequence goes on along the minus strand of JAABRB010000022.1, from coordinate 10,344 downwards.
CGCACCGCCCGCTCGAGGATGCGTGGATATTCACGCGGATCCACCGGGAAGCGGTGCCCGAAATAAAAGACGCTGAACGAACCGCTCGGCGCATCGAATGCGAGCTTGAGCTCGCCGCGTTCCAGCACCAGCCCGTAGTGATCGCCGCGAACGGGGATCAATACCCGGTTCGCGAGGTGCACGTTCACGGGCTGCCAGTCGATGTCGAAGTGGCCGGCTTAGACCGACGCCGGACCGTTCTCCAGAACGTCCAGCCACCAGACGTTGTCCGCGCCCATCACGCCCATGTGGTTGGGTATCATGTCGAGGATCTGGCCCATGCCATGTGCGCGCAGCACGGTCACAAAACGCTCGAAGTCCTCGCGGCTGCCGATCTCCAGATTGAGCGAGGCGTGGTCGATGATGTCGTAGCCGTGCGTGCTGCCGGCGCGCGCGCAGGTAGGGCGAGCAGTACACGTGACTCACGCCCAGCGCGGCGAGGTAGGCACGAGCTCGGTGGCGTGCGCGAAGGTGAAATGCTGATTGAGCTGCAGGCGCTAGGTTGCGCGCGGAATTTTCGCGACTGCAAAGGTCCTGCGTCGCGGCCCCGCTGAACGCTCATGGGCGCGCAGCCCCGCCAGCGCGTTGGCGAGCGCCATGAAACGCTCGTCGTCGCCGAAGCGCTCGAGGTCGAGCGCGAGCTTTCTGCGCCAGTTCGGATGCTCGTCGGTGGTGGCCGGCAGGTTCACCTGCTCGCGCATGCCCAGCACGTCCTCGGGCTGGACCACCAGGATCTTCGCGGGCGTGCGCGCAAGGTAGACGTGCAGGCTGCGCACGAACTCCGGTGTCATGACCGGCATCGAAACCGGGTTCACAGTCGCGCCCGATGGCAGCAACCCTTCGCGCTCGATCGCACGGAGCAGCCGCGCGCGGTCCTGGGCGCGCTCGACGATGCGACTCTGGCGCTGGGCGTCGACCGGAATCAGACCCAGCTGATCGCGCAGCAGAAGGTCGCTTCCCTCCCAGTAGCCGGCGAGCGTGGGGAGATCGTGCGTGCTCGCGGCCACGAGGGCGTCGGTCGGGTAATCGGCTGGCGCGCGGAATTCGCCTGCGGCATTGCGCTCGAAGAAGAGTAGCCGGTAGGACAGGATCCCGCAGGCGTTGAGGCCTTCCCGCACCGCGTCCGGAACGGTGCCGAGATCCTCGCCGATCACCATGCACTGGTTGCGATGGCTTTCCAGCGCGATGATCCCGAGGAGATCGGCGAACGGATAGTGGACGTATGCGCCGTCCGCGGGCGACTTGCCCTCCGGAATCCAGAACAGGCGGGAAAGGCCGATGACGTGATCGATGCGCAACGCGCCCGCGTGGCGCATGTTCTCGCGCAGCGTGGCGACGAGCGGCTCGTAGCGGACCTCGCGCAGCCGTTCCGGGCGGGGTGGCGGCAGGCCCCAGTTCTGTCCCGCCAGATTGAAATCGTCGGGTGGCGCACCCACGCTTGCCGTCGCGGCATAGAGATCCTGGTTCGCCCAGGCCTCGGCGCCGCCGCGATCGATCGAGACCGCAAGGTCCTCGTACAGCCCGACACCGAGCTCGAGCTCGTACGAGCGCCGGCCCACCTGGGCGAGCTGCTGCTCCGCCTGCCACTGCAGATACTGGTAGTACTCGACCCGCACGACGTGCGCGTCCGCGAACCGCGCCACCTCGCGCGAGTCCGGATTCCGATAGGGCGCGGGCCATGCCGGCCAACCCCAGACATTCGGGTCGTCGCGGTGGAAATGCGCCTGCAGCGCCTCGAAGAGCGCATGGCGCCACAGTTGCCTGCCGCGTTCCGCCTGGAACGCGCGGAAAGCCTTGGCACGCGCCGTGTCCGCCGCGAGATGGCGGTCGCGGAAGTGAGCGTACAGGCGCTCGAGCGCCGCGAACTTGGTTTCGGCCACCGCCGGGTAGTCGACCAGCGGTGCCTCGCGCAGCTTCTGCAGCCGGGCCTGGAACGGTGCCGAGAAGACCTCGTTCACGGCCGCTTCGCACTCGCGGAAGTCCTCCACCGCCTCGACGTCGACGAAGAGCACGTTCAGGAACAGGCGTGACGACGGACTGTACGGGCTCGCGTGTGCCGGGTTGTGCGGAAACAGGGCATGCAGCGGATTCACTCCGACGATCGCCGCGCCGCGATGCGCCCATTGCTCGAGGACGGTGCGGAGGTCGGTGAAGTCGCCGATGCCCCAGTTGCGCTCCGAGCGCAGCGCGTAGACCTGCGCGACCGCGCCCCAGACGCGTCCTTCGCCCTGGACCGCGGCCGGGCGGTAGCACGCCGGCGGCGCGACCACGAGCGACGCTTCGGCCGCGACTGCGTTGGCGTGCAGGAGCGCGAGACGGTGGTAGCCGAGCCCGACCACGCCCGGCAGAGGGAGCTCGCGCGCGACGAAATCCCCGTTGCGCTCGGGGCTCGGAAGCTCGCCGGGCACGAACTGACCCGAGTGGCTCGCACCGCTCTCGTCGAGGACCTGCCAACTTAGCGGGGCGGCGTCGAGCGCCGCGGACAGGTTCAGGCGCACCGTCCAGGGGGCGGCGCCTTCACGCACCACGATCACGATCGGCAGAATCTCGCGCCAGCGGTTGGACTCATGTGCGCGATTTGCGGCGTCGACCGCCTGCGGTGTCGTGGCGTTGACGCCGAACTCGGCAAGCAGGGCGACGCGCGTGTCGTCCGGGGCGGCATGGCGATTGCCCCAGATATCGGTGTAGTCCGGGGCAATTCCGTGCTTCCGGCAAAGCTCCGACAGCCCCTCGGAACTGCTCATGCGGCCGTCTCCAGCGTGACGATGACCGAATGGCCGGCCAGCACCCGCCGCGCAAGATCGCCTTCCGGGGGCGGGTCGGAGACGTACGCCACCTCTTCTGGCGGAATGTCGACCGCGCTTTCCTGCGTGCGCGCTGACTTTCGCGTCTCAGGCATTCCCGCCCTCCCGCTTCAGGAACATGACTCCGAGCGGCGGGAGCGTGATCGTGATCGAATGCATCCGCCCGTGCGCCGGGACCGGTGCCGCCTCGACGCCGCCATAGTTGCCGGTCCCGCTGCCGCCGTAGAGCGACGCATCGCTGTTCAGGAGCTCCCGCCAGAATCCGCCGCCGGGCATGCCGAGCACGTAATTTTCCCGAGGCAGCGGGGTGAAGTTGCAGGCGACGACCACCGTCTCGCCCTGGTGCGATTTGCGCAGGAACGCGATCACGCTCGCCGCGGCATCGTGGCAGTCGATCCACTCGAATCCGGCCGGGTCGAAATCCACCTCGTGCAGCGCGCGCTCCGTGCGGTACACGCGGTTCAGGTCGCCGACCCAGTTGCGCAACCCGGAGTGCTCCGGGTACTGGAGGACGTCCCACTCGAGTGAGTCGTCGTGGGCCCATTCGCGGCGCTGTCCGAACTCGCAGCCCATGAAGAGGAGCTTCTTCCCCGGATGGCCCCACATGTAGCCGTAGAGCGATCGAAGATTCGCGAACTTGCGCCACGTATCGCCCGGCATCTTGCCGATCAACGAGCCCTTGCCGTGCACGACCTCGTCGTGCGAGAGCGGCAGCACGAAGTTCTCGGCAAAGGCGTACCAGATCGAGAATGTCAGCCGGTCGTGGTGATACTTGCGGTATATCGGATCCTCGCTCAGGTATTTCAGGCTGTCGTGCATCCAGCCCATGTTCCATTTCAGGCCGAATCCCAGGCCACCCAGGTAGACCGGCCGCGAGACCATCGGCCATGCGGTCGATTCCTCGGCGATGGTCTGCACGTCGGGGTGGTCGCGGTAGACTGCCTCGTTCAGGTCGCGCAGGAACCGGACCGCGTCGAGGTTCTCCCTGCCACCGTATGGGTTGGGCACCCACTCGCCAGCTTTGCGACCGTAGTCGAGGTAGAGCATCGAAGCCACGGCGTCGACCCGCAGACCGTCCAGGTGATACTTGTCGAGCCAGAAGAGCGCATTCGAGATCAGGAAGGCGCGCACTTCGTGGCGGCCATAGTTGAAGAGGGAGCTGTTCCACTCGGGGTGGAAGCCCTGCTTCGGATCGGCATGCTCGAAGAGATTCGTGCCATCGAAAAAGGCGAGACCGTGCGCGTCGCTCGGGAAGTGCGACGGCACCCAGTCGAGGATCACGCCGATCCCGTTCTGGTGCAGCCGGTCGATGAGGTACATGAGGTCCTGGGGTGCGCCGTAGCGCGCCGTGGCGGCGAAGAAACCGGTCGTCTGGTATCCCCAGGAGCCGTAGAACGGGTGCTCCGTGATCGGGAGCAGCTCCACGTGCGTGAATCCCATCTCCCGGACGTAGTCGGTCAGCTGGTCGGCCAGCTCCCGGTAGGTGAGGAAACGCTCGCCGTCGCCACGCCGCCACGATCCGAGATGGACTTCGTAGATCGACATCGGCGCATCGAGCGCGTTGCGCGCGCGCCGGTTCGCCATCCACTCGGTGTCCTGCCATTCGTACTCGAGCGTCCAGGCGCGCGAGGCCGTGGACGGCGGGACTTCGGCGTAGTAGCCGAACGGATCGGCCTTGTCGACCTCGTAGCCGCCGAGGTTGGAGGCGACGCGGTACTTGTAGGACTGCCCGCGCGCGACGCCAGGCACGAAACCTTCCCAGATCCCGGAGCCGTCCTGGCGCGCGGCGAGCGGATGGGCACGCGAGTTCCAGCCGTTGAATTCCCCCATCACCGCGACGCTGCGCGCGTTCGGCGCCCAGATCGCGAAGTTCGCGCCGGCGACCTTGTCCCGGACCGTCAGGTGGCAGCCCATCTTGTCGTGCAGGCGACCGTGGCGGCCTTCCTTGAAAAGATAGATGTCATGGTCCGTCAGCACGGGCGTCTCCTGTCGCCCGGGCGGGTCGGTTTCCGCACCGCGCCGGTCCTGGATGAGCGTTTCTTTCGTGGTCTTCGCAGTCATCGCGCGATTTCCTTTGCGGCTATTTCAGCGGCGCGAATCGGATCGGCGGCGCGCGGCGCGAACACCGGCGAGAAAGGCACGCCGCCCGACTGCGCGCGCGGCACCACGACGATGCCGCCTGGGGAGACCGTGTAACGGCGCGCGTCGGCCGCGGCGTCGTGACCGATCCGCTCGCCTGCCTCGATCGAGTTGTAACGGTCAACGATGACGCCCCGCAGCTTCGCGCCACGCTTCACGTGGACATCATCCATGATCACGCAATCCTCGACCTCCGCGCCGGGATCGATCCGGGCCCCGCAGCGCAGTACGGAATTGCGCACCAGTGCGCCCTCGATGCGGCATCCGGAAGCGATCATCGAGTTCTCGATCGTTCCGCCGATGATGCGCGCAACGGGGCCGATATAGCTTCCGGACTGGATCGGCCAATGCGGGTTGAGCGCATCGAACCGCGGCTCGGCGCCGAGCAGGTCCTGGTGCGCCGCGAAGTACGCGTCGAAGCTGCCCACATCGCGCCAGTAGCCCGGCTCGTCGTAGGCATTGACGCCTGGAACGGAGTTCATATTGAAATCATAAGCATAGAGCCTGTTCGTGGTGACCAGCCGAGGCAGAACGTGGCGGCCGAAGTCCGTCTCGCCCAGCTCACGGGCCGCTTCGAGCGCGGTCTTGAGCATCTGCGTCTCGAACAGATAGTTCCCCATCAATGCGTAAGCGTAGCCGGGTCGGCCGGGCATTTCCGGCGGATGTTCTGGCTTCTCGAGGGAGTCCTTTATGCGGCCGTCTTTCCGCGTGTCGATGATCCCGAATGCGCTCGCCTGCGCGACCGGTACGGGCAATGCCGCAACGGTCACGTCGGCGCGTCGCTCACGATGAAAAGCGAGCATCTGGCCGATGTCCATCCGGTACACATGGTCCGCGCCGAAGACTGCGACCACGTCGGGCTTGTGCTGCTCGATGAGATTCAGGTTCTGGTCGATCGCATCCGCCGTGCCCTGAAACCATTCGGGGCCCTCGCGCATCTGCGGGGGCACGATGGTGATGAAGTGCCCGGGAATCACCGGCGACAGCGCCCAGGACCGGTGCACATGCTCGATGAGCGACTGCGACTTGTACTGCACAAGCAGATAGATCGCGTACATGCGCGAATTGATCAGGTTGCTCAGCACGTAATCCACGATCCGCGTGCCGCCTGCGAAGGGCACCGCGGGCTTCGAGCGCCCGGCGGTGAGCGGCTGCAGCCGGGAGCCTTCGCCTCCGGCGAGCACCATGGCGAGCACCATGGCGAGCACTTCCGGTTGTTCGATCATTCGGAATCTCCAATGTTCGCTGGTCTCGCGTCCCGCCGACGCGGGAGGTTCAGCACCGGTATGGCGGCCGGCGGACTGCCCCGCGCTGTGGCGGGCATGCAGTCATGCACGTTGCTGAGGGATCCGGCCGAACGCCGCCCAAGGGTGAAGGTGCACGAATTTTTGAAACGCGGCTGCCACGCGACTGAAACGCGGCCGCAAATCGGCCGGAACGCAGTGGCAGTGCTGAACTGGCCCGCGTTTGAGCTATATTCAACGCTCATTCTAACACAGCGGCCGCGCGCGACTTCGCCGCGGACGATTGCGCTGCGCACGAGATGGATTCGCCGTGCGGGTGTCTGGCGGAGAAACTCCGCCGTCGCTGCCGCGGGACAAACCGGGTGTTCGCTTTGCGTGTCGTGCCGCATGAAGACATGGCGCGCTCGGCCCACGCATTCTCGAGGACCTCGATATCGCGGGCGTCGACCAGTGGGCCGAATCGGCGGTGGTCATCCGCTGCCGGTTCAAGGTGAAGCCGCTTGAGTAGTGGGGCGTGCGACGAGAATTCCTGCAAAGACTCAAAGCGGCGTTCGACGCGCGCGGAATCGAGATTCCCTATCCGCACGTCACCGTGCGCGCGGGCCAGCCGAAAGAGGGCGCCGCGCCGGCGTTCAACGTGCGCGGCCTGCCCGGCGCGGTACAGTGACGTGCTGCGCCGCGCTTGTTCGGCCGGGGTGCAGCCGATAGAATTCCGGCCGGCTGTCCGCGCGCGTGGCGTGCGCGCAGCGGGGATGCCGAAGTTCGCGATGAATCGGGTCCGCGAAGAATCGGGTACACCGGGTAAAGAGGATACATAGGGGGAGGGCAGCGCTTGCGGCTCGCGAGTTCGGTACTGTTCCTGTTCGGCTTCTGGCTGGTTCTGTCGGGCTTTTACACGCCCTTCCTGATCACCATGGGCCTCCTCACCGCGCTCGGAGTGGTGTGGCTGGCGCGTCGCATGGACGTGATCGACCGCGAGGGGCATCCGGTCCATCTCGGCCTGCGTGCGCTGTTCAGTTACTGGCCGTGGCTCGTCCGCGAGATCGTCAAGTCCGGATGGGATGTCACCCGGATCATTCTCCATCCACGGCTGCCGGTGTCGCCCGCGCTGGTCAGGTTCAAGCCCACGCAGAAAAGCGATGTCGGACTGGCGACGCACGCAAACTCGATCACCCTCACTCCGGGAACGATCTCGATCGAGGTCGGCCGCGGCGAGTTTCTGGTGCACGCGGTGAGCGAGGCGGGTGCGGACGGCATCCGTGACGGGGAGATGGACCGGCGTGTCTCCCGATTCGAGGGCGGGGAATGATGTTCTCCGTCGCCATGATTGCGCTCCTCGTGACGCTCGCGCTTGCGCTCGCGCGGGCGATCCTGGGCCCGACGGTGTTCGACCGCGCTCAGGCAGCGAACACGATCGGAACCATCGCACTGCTCGCGCTGGCGGTGCTGGGATTTCTGACCGGCCGCCCGGACTTTCTCGATCTCGCAATCACCTACGGCATTCTGAATCTCGTCGGAACGATCGCGGTGCTCAAGTTCTTCACCTACGGCGACCTGGGCGATCCCGGCGAGGAGGAGGGGACGCGATGAGCGTTGCGGCGGAATGGCTGAGCTGGGTGTTCCTGGGCCTCGGCAGCTTCTTCTGCGTCGTCGGCGGACTCGGCCTCGTGCGCATGCCGGACTTCTATACGCGGATGCACGCGGCGAGCGTGACCGATACGTTGGGCGCGGGATTCCTGCTGCTGGGAATGATGTTCGTCGCCGGGCTCTCGCTCGTCACCGTGAAGCTCGTGATCATCGGCTTCCTGATCTTCTTTACCAGCCCGGCCGCGACCCACGCGCTCGCCAAGGCGGGAATGCACCGCGGGGTCGCGCCGCAGCTCGCACAGCCGAACGCAGGCGAGGAGTCCGGGCCATCGACGCGCTGATCGTCAACCTGCTGCTCGCGATGATGGCGTTCGCCGTGGTGTCAATCGCCGTTCAACGCAATCTTTTCGCGGTGGTCGTGCTGAGCGGGATCTACAGCTTCCTCATGGCGACCGTGCTCATCGCGCTCGATGCCGTGGACGTCGGCATGACGGAGGCGTCGGTCGGCGCGGGGATCTCGACCGTCCTGCTGCTGGGCGCGCTGTATCTCTGCGGCGGTGAGGAAGCGAAGCCGATGCACCGCCCCATGCTGCCGCTCGCGCTCGCTGCGATGATCGGCGCCATGCTCGTCTACGGGACGCTGGGCCTGCCAGCGTTCTCCGACCCCGACGCGCCGATCCACCAGCACGTGGCGAAGCGCTATATCGAGGAGGGCGCGAAGGAGACCGGCGTGCCCAATATCGTCACCGCGGTGCTCGCAAGCTACCGGGGCTACGACACACTCGGCGAGTCTATGGTCGTCTTTACGGCCGGAATCGGCGTCATCACGCTGCTGCGCCGGCGCCGCAAGCCGCGCGGGGAGGAGAAGTGAGGAACTACCTCGTGCTGCGGGTGATCGCGAAGCTGCTGATCCCCTTCATGCTGGTCTTCGCGCTCTACGTGCAGTTTCACGGGGATTACGGTCCGGGTGGTGGGTTTCAGGCGGGCGTGATCGCCGCCGCGGCAATCATCCTCTACGGGATCATCTTCGGCCTGCCGACGGCCCGCAAGGTGATTCCCGATTGGTTCGTGGAGACCCTGATGGCGGCCGGCGTCCTGCTCTACGTAGGCGTCGGCGTCGTCGGGATCCTGCTGGGCGGGAATTACCTCGACTATTTCGTCCTTGACGCGTTACCGGCCCACGGCCAGGAGCGCGGCATATTCTGGGTCGAGATGGGTGTGGGGATCACGGTCTTCGGCGTGATGCTCAAGATTTTCTACATGTTCGCGGGGCGCAGCCGCGATCCCGGCCCGCAATGAGCGCATTCAGCCATTTCAGCTACTGGGTCACGATCTTCCTGATGATCGGCGGCCTGTACATCGTGATCGCGCGGGGCAATCTCATCAAGAAGCTCGTGGGCCTCGCGATCTTCCAGACCTCCGTCTACCTGCTCTATATCGCGCCGGGCAAGCTGATCGGCGGCACGGCGCCGATCATCGCCGACGGATTCCGGATCTACTCGAACCCTCTGCCGCACGTGCTGATTCTCACCGCAATCGTCGTGGGCGTCGCGACCCTCGCATTGGGTCTCGGCCTCGCGGTGCGCGTGCGCGAATCCTACGGCACGATCGAGGAGGACGAAATCGCCGACCAGGACCGCGCCACGGAGCGCAAGGAACGCGGCGCGTGATCGGGGAGCATCTCGCGGCGCTGCAGGTCGTGGTGCCGCTCGTCGCGGCGCCCGTCATCGTTCTGGTCCGGCGCGGCGCGTTCGCATGGGCCGTCACCATGGCGGTGAGCGCCGTATCGCTGGTGATCGCGCTCGCGCTCCTCGTGCAGGTGCGTGAAGTCGGAGTGATTTCGTATGCACTTGGCAGCTGGGCGCCGCCCTGGGGCATCGAGTATCGCGTCGACGTCGTCAACGCATTCGTGCTCGTCCTCATCGGCCTGCTCGCGACGATTGGTGGTCCCTACGCATGGCGCAGCTTCGCGGCGGAAGTGCCGGAGGATCAGCACTACCTCGGTTACGCGATGTTCTGCCTGTGCCTCTCCGGCCTGCTCGGCATTGCAATCACCGGGGATGCGTTCAACCTGTTCGTCTTCCTGGAGATCGCGTCACTCAGCACCTATGTCCTGATCGCGCTCGGCCGCGACCGCCGGGCGCTGGTCGCGTCCTATCAGTACCTGATCATGGGAACGATCGGCGCGACTTTTTACGTGATCGGCGTGGGGTTGCTGTACCTGATGACCGGGACGCTGAACCTGCATGACCTCGCGGGGCGGCTGGGCGATATCAGCCATGCCCGGCCCGTGCTTGCGGCGCTTGCATTCGTGACAGTCGGCATTTCCCTGAAACTCGCGCTGTTTCCGCTGCACTTCTGGCTGCCCAATGCCTACGCGTACGCACCTTCCGTCGTATCCGCGTTTCTTGCCGGGACCGCCACGAAGGTCGCCATCTACGTCCTCCTCAGGTTCTACTTCACCGTATTCGGCAAGAGTGCGATCTACGATGCACTGCCGACGCAGGAGATCTTTCTCGTGCTCTCGGTGG